>CANHXV010000092.1 GCA_947464665.1 Comamonadaceae bacterium | reverse complement strand
CCAGAAATTCGGGATGCCATGCCCAGGGTTTCTGGACGATGCTTGGACAAGGTTTGTCGGGCCTCGATCGACAAAGAGGAGACCAGAAGGTAGTCAAGTTTTGCGGGCAGCTTCAGGTTTTCAAAATGCGCTGCGCGCTCGACCTCGACCCTTTGGCGGTCAATGTACCCCGCATACTTGGCCGCAATCTCAACCTGCTCAATGACGGAGGCAGAGAGCTCACCCAATGTTTCACGTGAAACAGTTGTTGAAGCATACCGATCGGCGTCCAAAGACATTAGGCTTTCATAGCTCACACCGGGTCGGCGTAACAAGTCAAAGAGGTTGTGCTCATGCTCAATGGCTTTGCCCAGAACGCGCTCCGACTCTGCATCGGGTAGATTTCTCGGGTTGACCCAAGTAGCCTTGAGGCGCTCTGTTTCACGTGAAACAGCTTCGCGCTTTGTGCAAAAGGAAGACCAGCGCTCATCATCGATCAGGCCCATTTGACGGCCAAGCTCCGTCAAGCGCATGTCCGCATTGTCTTCCCTGAGTTGCAGTCGAAACTCTGCCCTGCTGGTAAACATCCGATAAGGCTCGGTGACGCCTTTGGTAATAAGGTCGTCTACCAACACACCCAAATAAGCTTGATCACGGCTTGGCAACCATGCGCCGCCCATGTCGTTGCCAACGCCAGATAAAGACCGGCATTGAAGCGCTGCATTGATTCCCGCAAACAAGCCCTGCGATGCCGCCTCTTCGTAACCCGTCGTGCCATTGATTTGGCCGGCAAAGAAGAGCCCCCCTATTTGACGCGTTTCAAAGCTACTTTTCAGTGAGCGCGGGTCAAAATAGTCATACTCAATGGCATAACCGGGTCTCAAAATGTGGGCGTTCTCTAACCCCTTCATAGACCGAACCAAAGCGTATTGAATGTCAAAAGGCAGACTGGTGGAAATGCCATTCGGATAAAACTCGTGGGTGGTGAGACCCTCGGGCTCTAAAAAGATTTGATGGCTGTCTTTGTCGGCAAAGCGATTGATCTTGTCTTCCACGCTTGGGCAGTACCTTGGGCCAACACCTTCAATTTTTCCCATGAACATGGGGCTTCGGTCAAAGCCAGACCGAATGATGTCGTGCGTTCTCTCATTGGTATGCGTGATCCAACAAGGCATCTGCTCAGGGTGCATGTCTGCGCGCCCCATGAAGCTGAAAACTGGAACGCCGGCCTCGGCGTTCAAGCCGCCAGGCATACCGTCTCCCGGCTGTTCTTGGCACTTTGAAAAGTCAATGGTGCGGCCATCTAAGCGCGGCGGTGTGCCCGTTTTTAAACGACCCTGCGGCAACTTAAGCTCTTTCAAGCGAGCAGACAAGCTCACCGCAGGTGGGTCTCCTGCCCGCCCGGCCGAATAGTTTTCCAGACCCACATGGATCTTGCCATCTAGGAATGTGCCTGCCGTCAAGACCACTGTTTTTGATCGGAAGCGAACACCCACTTGCGTCACAGCCCCCGCCACACGGTCTTCTACGCCATTTGACTCAACCATGAGGTCGTCAACAGCCTGCTGAAATAACCACAGGTTTTCTTGATTTTCGAGACGGCGGCGAATGGCCGCCTTGTACAAAATTCGATCTGCTTGCGCACGTGTTGCGCGCACAGCAGGTCCTTTGGAGCTGTTCAAAATGCGAAACTGAATGCCGCCCTCGTCCGTTGCGATGGCCATCGCGCCGCCCAAAGCATCAACCTCTTTCAGCAGGTGACCTTTGCCAATGCCGCCAATTGAGGGGTTGCAACTCATCTGACCTAAGGTCTCAATGTTGTGCGTCAGCAAGAGGGTTTTACAGCCCATGCGCGCAGACGCCAAAGCGGCCTCGGTGCCAGCATGGCCGCCGCCGACAACGATCACATCAAATTCTTGTGGGTAAAGCATCAAATCACCAGTCCATCACCGTAAGGTCGGCGCTGCTCGCGCCGTGAGAGGCCTGTGGCCAAGGAGATTGATTTTATCTGCATCAGCTGTTCCTTGCGCGACTGGCCCTGGCGACCGTCTGAAGCTAAGCTCGTGACAAGCGCCAAAAGGAGACTGAATGAGCTCAACCCAAACCCATCAAAAAGCCTGTCATCCGGATGAGTGGCAGCTTCGCCTAGATTTAGCGGCCTGTTACCGCTTGGTTGCTTTGTATGGCTGGAGCGATTTGGTTTTCACCCACATCAGTGCCAAATTGCCCGCCTCGGTGTGCGGTAATGAGCATCATTTTTTAATCAACCCGTATGGCTTGATGTTTGATGAAATCACCGCGTCAAGCCTGGTGAAGATTGACATGCATTGCAATAAACTCGATGCAGAGAACCCCTATCCGGTGAACCCCGCCGGCTTCGTCATTCACAGCGCCATTCATGAGGCGCGCCCAGACGCAGTTTGTGTGCTTCACACACACACCCGATCTGGTGTAGCTGTGAGTGCGCAAAAACAAGGCGTATTGCCCATCAGTCAGCAAAGCACCTTTGTGCTGGCTTCGTTGGCCTATCACGATTACGAGGGCGTTGCCATTCGCGACGAAGAAAAGGCGCGCCTACAAACAGACTTGGGAGAGGCCAACTTTCTAATGCTGCGCAACCATGGATTGCTCACTGTTGGCAAAACCATTGCCGATGCTTTTTTGAGCATGTACACATTTGAAAACACCTGCCGCATTCAAGTCGATGCACTTGCAGGTCAGCGCGGCGCTATCGACCTCACGCCGGTCAACCCTGAAATTTTGAATGGCATTGCACACGTGATGAAAGTTCAAACCGGCGGCTTGGGTGGCCCTTTTGTTTGGCCCTCTTTATTGCGCAAACTCAGTCGCGAAAACCCTGGTTACGACGTCTGAAGCACCTTCAACTTTGCTGGACAGGGTTTTGCTGCCAAGCCAACACTGCCCCCATCAACAAAGCTGCTGCAGAGAAAATAAGGCCACGCTGAAGCCCTCCTGGGCCATCGGCAATCCAGCCCACCATAGTGGGTCCAATGATTTGCCCTACGGCAAAGATCACCGTGAAAATACTGATGCCCGCCGCCCACTGTGAAGGCACCAGGTTGTGTTTCACCATGGCCGTGGTGGAGGCAACCACCGACAAAAAAACACCCCCAAACAACACACCCGACACAAGCATCATGGGCCAAGAAGATGAGATGGCCGGGATGAGTGTCGCCAAACTGAGCAACGCGTTCAGAATCGCCAGGGACTGGCCGCCACGGTATCGATTCAACAAACCCGCCCAAACCCTGGAAGAGGCCACCACCGCGAGGCCTAACATGGCATAAAACAAAGTAATGTCTGATGCGCTTGCGCCTTGCTCGCGCAACAAGGCCACCACGAAAGTCATGTAACCAATGTAGCCCACACCAAACAGGCCGTAGCCTGCCAGCCCAAACACCCAGTCAGGCCAATGCATGTGAGCGGCTTGGTGCTTGGATAGGGTGTCATTCGGTGTGGAAGTCTTCAACTCGGCCGTCCAATTTTTCATTGGCAAACGAATAATGAACAACACAAGCGTCATGAACAAACACGCTAGCGCCAACACCCACCAAGCCCAAGCCCATGGATGAGCGAACGCTTGCTCCGTCGCGGCCAACAGCGCAACAGGAACGAGAAGAGCAGACAGCACAATGCCCCAACCTGTACCACCATAATAAAGCCCCAACATCAAACCCGACTGCAGGGGCAGGTGCGCCCCAAGCCTGGCAGCCAACAAGCCACCGGCGACGAATACCGCGGCACTGACCATGCCCGCCAGCAAACGCTGAAGCAAGAGAATGGGTGTTTCAGAAAAAAACCCGGTGAGCGCCATCAACAATGAAGAGATCAAGGCGCCGCCAACCAAAACATGCACGGCACCCCAGCGGCTCAACATGCGGGGCGTGATCAAGGCGCCGATCAAATACCCCACCGCATTGAACGTGTTCATGCTGCCTGCTATGGTGTAGGTCCAAGACAGATCTTCGCGCATGGGAGGCAATAACAATGCATAAGCAAAGCGGGTCATGCCAAGCGAAACGGCGGCCGCCATGGAAATGCAAATTGCCAACCAGAGCGCTGTCGAAAACCTTATGCTTTGCGTCATGAAAAAATTATTTGAACCTTGCCAAGCTGGCCTACTGCAACTCGCCTCACGCATTGTGATGGCACCCCTCACTCGCAACCGAGCGCCAAAGGCTCTGGCGAATGCGCTCATGGCTGAATACTATGCGCAACGCGCCAACCCTGCAACGGGCGCAGGCCTGATCATCACCGAAGCAACGGCCATTAGCCACCAAGGCCAAGGATACGCTGATGTGCCTGGTATTTGGTCAGCAGAACAAGTTAAAGCGTGGCAGGCCGTCACAGATGCAGTACACGCAAAAGGCGGAAAAATTGTGGTGCAACTTTGGCACGTTGGCCGCATCTCACACACTAGCCTTCAGCCCAATGGAGAAGCGCCCGTCGGGCCTTCGGCCATTGTTGCCAAGTCAAAAACGGTGCTTATCGAGAACGGCGTTGCAAGCTTTGTTCCAACATCGGTGCCACGCGCTCTTGAATTGGCAGAAATACCAGGCATCGTTTCGGACTATCGGCGCGCTGCAAAAAACGCCATTGACGCCGGCTTTGATGGCATCGAGGTGCACGCGGCCAACGGCTATTTGATCGACCAGTTTTTAAGGGCCGACAGCAATCACCGAACGGATGCTTATGGCGGCAGCATTGAAAATCGCACACGCCTCTTAAAAGAAGTAATGCTTGCCGTGTGCCAAGAAATAGGTGGCGGTCGATGTGGCATTCGCATTTCACCCGTCACACCGGCCAACGACGCAAGTGATAGCTCTCCACAAGCGTTGTTTGAGCATGTGGCCAGCTGCCTTGGCACTTTAGATTTAGCTTATGTGCACACCATAGAAGGCTCGACGGGCGCTGCCCGCGATTTTCAGCAAGGTGCGGCTCCGTTTGACTACGGGGCGCTGAAGAAGTCGTATCAGCAAAGTGGTGGGCATGGCGCCTGGATGCTTAACAACGGCTACGAGAAGGCTCTGGCTGATCAAGCTCTTGCCAATGGTGCAGACTTGATTGCGTTTGGAAAAGCCTTCATTGCCAATCCAGACTTGGCTGCGCGACTCAAGCAAAACGGCCCGTACAACACCCCAGACCGCAGCACTTTTTATGGCGGTCTTGCAGCCGGATATACCGACTACCCATGCCTCTAAGAACGCGGCAAGGCGAACTGGCTGTTGCGCAATTGATTCCGCTCTAGCCCAAACCAATTGGCGCTGGGGCGTTTGAAACAATTCGACTGAACAACTTTTCAAACTCCGGCCTAGGCACATGTTTGCCCGTCAATGGGTCGGCGTTTTGCTCAAAAGCGGCATCCAGTGCGGTCCAGTCTTCGTCGTGCAATGCCAATTCTGCCGCAGGCAAAATAATGCTTTCTTCGAGGTGCATGTGTTCTAGGTACGTCGACACATAGGGCCCCAATGCCGAAACAAAAGCATCGCGCCGCGTGTGGCCTAAAAGCTCCCACGCCAACAACAAATGCAACAAGTCGCGAACTGCTTTTTCGCTGTGCATGTGGTCTCTTTCCAATCGATCGATGGCGCCCATCACTTCTGGCGCTCTTTTAACCACCTTTGGAAACAGCAGGTTGGATTCTTTGGGATGATGCAATTGTTCAGGAAATTCATCGATGTAAAAAAGCATGGCGCGCATGACTTCAAAAAACTTTTGTGCGTCTTCAAGGGGCCCGCGTTCAACCAATTGAGTCATGGCATGCAGCATGGCTGCAAGTGATGCGTGTTCATCCCGAATTATGTACAGGCTTCTTTTTTTCATGTGCCTCAGTTTGAATGCATTTAATAATTCAGGAAATGATTTAGATCAAGAAAACCATGCAAAATCACAAACCATGACCTCCAGCAAAATACCCTTTCAAGGTCGTCGCATTGAACAACAAGTGACAGGCCAAGCCACTCGAGACGGCGATGGTGTCAAACTCACACGGGTTTTGACACAAACTCACCAACGAAGGCTCGATCCCTTCTTGATGCTCGATAACTTTGGCAGTGATGATCCCAATGACTATGGTGGTGGTTTTCCAGATCATCCCCACCGTGGATTTGAAACCGTCACCTACATGATTGCTGGAAGAATGAGGCACAAAGACAGTGCAGGCCACGAAGGCCTCTTGCAAAATGGGGGAGTTCAATGGATGACTGCTGGCAGGGGTGTTGTTCACAGTGAAATGCCCGAGCAAGAAGAAGGTGTGATGGAAGGGTTCCAGCTGTGGTTGAACTTGCCTTCCTTTCAAAAAATGTGTCCCCCTGCTTACGAAGATATTCAAAGTCATGGAATACCAGAATATCAGCCCCATGAGTCCATCAAGGTTCGGGTCATTGCCGGTGAATCACAAGGTGTACAGGGTGCCGTTCTAAGACCGGCGGCGTTGTTTCCCACCAGCCCGCTTTATTTGGACATTCATTTTGAAGAAGAAAAATGCTTTCAACAAGCATTGAACGCCCTTCACAACGCATTCTTGTTTGTTTACCGAGGCCATGTCAGTGTGATCAGTGGCGAAGAAAAAACCACCGTGAATTTACGCTCAATGGCCATCCTTCAAAACGAAGGAAATGGCGTTTTGATTGAAGGTTCACCTGGTGCCAAAGTTCTTTTGATTGCGGGGCAGCCCCTGAACGAACCGATTGCTCAATACGGACCTTTTGTCATGAATACACGCGATGAATTGATTCAAGCTGTTGATGATTTCAGGGCAGGTCTTTTCAGTGGCTGACTTTGGTTTTGAAATCTCAGGTATCAAGCCATGAACAGAAACAATTTGTCAACGCACAAATATGTGGATAGTTTTGGGATAACTACAGGGTTATCCACACATTTTTTCTATTTCTAAAGTTGTTCATTTTGAAGTGACAGCTCAGAAGCAGGGCCGTGCACATCTTTCAAAATGACTCAATTCATTGATCTATAAAGAAAAAAGAGACTTGTCCACAGAACAAGCCTCTTCTTATCTACTACTACTATGTATTAATCTTTATAAAAGAAGAATACAAAGTCAAAGTCGAAATTCAAATTAAATGGCTTTTCTGTACGCATCCATGCAGTTTTGCCACTGAACCATCACCGCAGCCAAATGTTTTTCTTTCACATGACCAAATCCTTTGATCTGTTCAGGCACATTGGCCATTTTGACCGCCAAGGCAAGGTTTTCTGAATTCAAAGAACCCAGTAATTCATCGATGGCATCTTTGTACTCTTGAATCAGCGCACGTTCTGTTTGGCGTTCTTCTGTACGACCAAAAATATCCAAGGCGGTCCCGCGTAAAAATTTAAATTGAGCTAAGAGCCTGAAAACCAGCCCCATATGGGGGCTCATTTTTTGTTTGATCAACTGGCCCTTCTCATTGCGTTTGGCAAGGAGGGGTGGGGCTAGGTGGTAGAAAACCTTGAAATCGCCTTCAAACTGGGTTTTAACGCGTTCTAAGAACTGTTTATCTGTGTGTAAGCGTGCAACTTCGTACTCGTCTTTGTAAGCCATCAATTTGAACAATTGACGCGCCACTGTTTCTGTCAGCAAGCTTGAATTTAGATTGCTTTCTTTGGTTTTGACTTTTAAAACAAAATTTTCGTAGTGTTTGGCATATGCAGCGTTTTGATACACTGTTAAAAATTCAACGCGCGTCGCTATCAAGTCTTCTAAACGATCACGTTTTTTAAAGGAAATGATTTGCAGTGGCTTCAGCAAGGCTTCAAGGGCTGGCAATTGATGTGCTGCATGACGGCCCCATT
>CANHXV010000091.1 GCA_947464665.1 Comamonadaceae bacterium | reverse complement strand
TTGATTTGAGTTTCTGCGAGGCACTTTTGTAGCGTGACTGCAAAGTTTTCAATGATCACGATGGCCTTGGCACCAGAGTCTTTGAGTTGGTACTCAAGTTCGCGCGGGGTGTATAAGGGGTTCACATTGACCACCACCAAGCCCGCACGCAAAATGGCCGCGACCGCCACAGGATACTGCGGCACGTTGGGCATCATGATGGCAACGCGATCGCCTTTTTCTAAGCCCAAGGATTGGAAATAGGCAGCCAGCGCCTGGCTTTTGAAATCAGTCTGCGCGTAGCTGATATCTTGCCCCATGAAACTGTACGCCGTTCGGTTGGCGTATTTGGCAAAGCTGTCTGCCATCAAGTCAACCAAAGACTCGTACTGCGAAGCGTCTATGTCAGTCGGTACGCCCTCAGGGTAACTGCCTAACCAAAAGCGTTCTTCAGTCATTATTCGATCGCTTTCACCGTGGGGCGACGATTGTCTCGCTTGCAAAACTTACAAAACCTGATTGTCCCCGATAAATAGCGTGATCGACTCACCACCAAGGCCGGAAAACACGATCTTGGCGTCTCAAAAATGCGATTTCAGAGATCCGCCTAGATTTCAAGGCTGTGTGCTGACCTTTTGACCCTCAGCAACTTGGTCCAAGCGAGCTTGCTCAGCAAGTACTTTGGCCACATAGCCCGTATCGCTTTGCAAGGTGTCCCCACCCAAGTAAAAAAGCAAACCATCCTCCTCCACCCCAGCTTTCATGCGAATGTATTCCTGGAGCACCTGAGCGCCAACTCGCATGTTCGTGACCGGATCGAAAGCTGTTAATTTGCCACCATATTTTTCATATTTTTTGACATGGATGTCCGTCATGACCTGCATCAAGCCTTGTGCCCCCGCTGGGCTTTGGATGTAGGGGTGAAAACTCGATTCAATCGCCATCACGGCCAAAATCAGGTGTGGCTTGAGTTTGGTAGAGTCTGACAACACATAAGCCTCGGCTACCAAGGCAGCCATCGGCTCAGGCGCCACCCGGTATTTTCTGGCCAGCCATGCGGCCACGGCAGCTTGCTTGCCGGGAATGTCTTTTAAATCCGTGGCGGTAGCTCTTTCTGCCGTGTTTTGAGGCTCCCACCACAAGCTGAACTGTCGGGATCTCAACCACTCATAGACCGTCGATTCTGTTTGGGCCAAGATGTCTGGTCGAAAAAGGGCCACGTTGACGCCCAAGACAACGACCAAGCCCAACATGGCTAAACCACTGTGCGTGATGGTGAACACACCTCTGCCCACATCTCTCACAAAGATGCTAATAGCCACTCTCAATTTGGCAAAGGCGCTTGGGTTTGAATCGGACATCATGATGACCACAAGTATAGGTATTTAGATCAAGGGATAATTGCTGTCATGAAGCATCACCGAATTGTTGTGGGTTTGTCTGGCGGCGTCGACTCCGCAGTCACCGCTCACTTATTGAAAAAGCAAGGCCACGAGGTGGTTGGCATTTTCATGAAAAATTGGGAAGACGATGACGACAGCGAATTTTGTTCTTCCAACATTGACTTTGTCGATGCAGCGGCCGTGGCCGATGTGGTGGGCATTGAAATTGAACACGTCAACTTTGCCGCCGACTACAAAGACCGAGTGTTTGCAGAATTTCTGCGTGAGTACCAAGCAGGACGCACGCCCAACCCCGACATTTTGTGTAATGCTGAAATCAAGTTCAAATCATTTTTGGACCATGCCATGCACGTGGGCGCCGAAAAAATTGCCACGGGCCATTACGCGCGCGTTCGTTTGAATGAAGCCACAGGCTTGTACGAGTTGATGAAGGGTTTGGACAACAGCAAAGACCAAAGTTATTTCCTGCATCGTCTGAACCAATCGCAACTGTCTAAAACTTTATTTCCTGTGGGTGAGTTGCTCAAAACGCAGGTGCGGCAAATTGCAGAAGAGATTGGCTTGCCCAATGCCAAGAAGAAAGATTCCACAGGGATCTGTTTCATTGGCGAAAGACCTTTTCGTGATTTTTTAAATCGCTACATCTCCAAAGAGCCAGGCCCCATCAAAGATCCAAGCGGTCGCTCCATTGGCAAACATGTTGGTTTGAGTTTTTACACGCTGGGACAACGTCAAGGTTTGGGCATTGGTGGCATCAAAGAAAAAGGTGCGCAGCGTGGTGGTGGCGAGCACACACCTTGGTTTGTTGCTCGCAAAGACATGGACAAGAACATTTTGTGGGTGGTACAAGGCCACGATCACCCCTGGCTCTTGTCACCTCAACTTGAGGCTGCCGACGCCAGTTGGTGTGCGGGCCGTGCCCCTACAGCAGGGATGTATGCTGCCAAAACACGCTATCGACAAGCCGATGCACATTGTGCGTTGACTTCGTCCAATGCGGTCGAATTTGCCTTGGCGTTTGATGAAAGCCAGTGGGCTGTCACGCCAGGTCAAAGTGCCGTTTTGTATGACGGCGAAGTGTGCTTAGGCGGAGGCGTGATCAACTCGGCAGTGACTTTCACCTGATCTTAGCTAGAACCCAAGGTCAACTTGCTGGGCTGTCTCTTTTCAGCGGCAAATCTAAGTAAGTCTGCGGTTCTGAAAATAACGTGTGCAGCGCACCTGACAAAGACGGCTGATCAGATCAATTCCGGCGTCATGACAGCATGGTGCAAGTGAAGCGCTTATGCGGTGGTGCTACAAGGCGCTGCGTCAGGCACGCCCAATTTTCGCAACATCCAACCCATGGGACAGACATTGGTAAAACCAAACTGAAACAAATTGGCGCCAACAAAGGCTGTGAATGCCAAAAACCATGCGCTGACAAACAGCGGACTGCCCTCTATGCCCAAAGCAAGTGAGGCCAAGATAAAAATGCCCGCAAAGATGCGGATGTAACGTTCGACGGTCATAAAGACTCCTTAGGTTGAAACAACGAGAAATACAAAACAGGAATGACCACCAAGGTGAGCAGGGTGGAAACCAAAATTCCGAAGATGAGAGACACAGCCAAGCCATTGAAAATGGGGTCGTCCAAAATAAAGAACGCACCAATCATGGCGGCCAAGCCTGTGAGCACAATGGGCTGAGCGCGCACCGCTGCAGACTGAATGACGGCCTCTTTGAAGGCCATGCCTTGAGCCACTTGAAGCTCAATGAAGTCGACCAATAAAATGGAGTTGCGCACAATGATGCCGGCCAAGGCAATCATACCGATCATGCTGGTAGCGGTAAATTGAGCATTCAACAATGCGTGGCCAGGCATCACGCCAATCATGGTGAGGGGAATAGGCGCCATGATCACCAAAGGCGTGAGATAGCTTTTGAACTGCGCCACCACCAAGAGGTAAATCAAAATCAAACCCACGCCATAGGCTGTGCCCATGTCGCGGAAAGTTTCGTATGTGATTTGAGACTCACCGTCCCACTTGACAGCGAATTCGCGGTAGGTGTCGCTAGGTTGCTGAATCCAATACTCACCCAACTCGCCTTGACCGGGCAAGGCGGCTTCTTTCATGTGACTGCGAATACCAAACAAACCATACAAGGGCGAATCTTGCGAGCCTGCCATGTCACCCATCACATAACTTACGGGTAACAAGTCTTTGGTGAACAAAGGTTTTTGAATGACGCCGCTTTGAACTTCGACCAACTCAGACAAAGGCACCAATTGACCGTTGGCAGCACGCATGGGCATGGCCAACACATCGTTCAAACCAATTTGCGATTGAATCGGTAATTGCAATCTAACCGGCACAGGTAATTTGCTAATGCCATCGCGAAGATAAGTTGCGTCTGTACCTTGCAAAGCACTTTGAACGGTTTGGGCAATGGCATTGACAGAAATACCCAATGTTTCAGCGCGTTGTCTACGCACCTGCAACCACTGGCGTGGTGCGTCTGCCTTGAGCGACGTGTCAATGCCGACGATGCCTGGCGTTTGTGAAAATGCTTTGGCCACATTGGCGGCCAAGGCCTGACGACCAGCCTCATCGGGGCCATAAATTTCAGCCACTAAAGGACTCATCACAGGCGGGCCCGGCGGGACTTCAACCACCTTGATGTTGGCACCATGCAACAAGGCAATCTTTTCAAGTTCGGGACGCAGGCGTTGTGCAATGGCATGGCTCTTTTCCGAGCGCTGGTGTTTATCAACCAAGTTGACTTGCAAGTCGCCTTGCTCAGCATCGGCGCGCAAATAGTATTGACGTACCAGACCATTGAAAGTGATGGGGCTGGCGGTGCCTGCATACGTTTGCACGTCCAACACTTCTTTTTGCTTTGCCAAAAAACTCCCCATCTCATGCAATGCAGCAGCTGTGTTTTCTAGGGGTGTACCGGCGGGCATGTCGACCACCACTTGGAATTCGCTCTTGTTGTCAAAGGGCAGCATTTTCAAAATGACCCACTGCACACCTGCCAAGCCCACCGACAAGGCCATGGCCAGCAAGATGCCACCCAAGAGTTTCCAGCGCTGACGAC
This sequence comes from Comamonadaceae bacterium, assembly GCA_947464665.1. Classification (GTDB taxonomy): domain Bacteria; phylum Pseudomonadota; class Gammaproteobacteria; order Burkholderiales; family Burkholderiaceae_C; genus Limnohabitans_A. The sequence continues at coordinate 3,389 of CANHXV010000091.1, read as the reverse complement.
TGCTGTTAAGGAAGGGACGCAAGATGCGGCCAAAAAATTCTGGTAAGCGAGCAGCCATGCCCTTCGAAGCGGGCTGAACAACATGTCCATCATGAGTCATGTCTGCGTTATGCGACTTCATCCACTTCAAGGCCAACCAAGGTGTGACGGTGAAAGCAATCAACAAAGACAGTGCCATGCCCAAGCTGGCGTTGATGGGAATGGGGCTCATGTAGGGGCCCATCAGACCCGACACAAAGGCCATAGGCAGCAAGGCCGCAATGACAGTGAGCGTGGCCAAGATGGTGGGGCCACCCACTTCATCGACAGCGGCTGGGATGATGTCCTTCAAAGATTTATCAGGATGCAACTGTTGATGACGGTGAATGTTTTCCACCACCACAATGGCATCGTCAACCAAAATGCCAATTGAAAAAATAAGTGCAAACAAGCTCACCCGATTGAGCGTGAAGCCCCAAGCCCAGCTTGCAAATAGCGTGGCTGTAAGAGTCAAAATCACCGCACCACCCACAATGACTGCTTCGCGTTTGCCCAAGGCCAAGCCCACCAGCAAAATCACAGAAGCTGTGGCAAAAGCCAATTTTTGAATAAGCTTGTTGGCTTTGTCAGCAGCGGTTTCGCCATAGTCACGTGTGATGGTCGCTTCAACACCTTGAGGCAAAACGGTGTTGCGCATTTGCTCAACGCGAGCCCGTACGGCGCGTGCGACATCGACAGCGTTTTCACCGGGCTTCTTGGTGACCGTCAGGGTCACAGCGGGATACATTTGGCCACTGAGCTCTGTGTTATTGCCACTAGCATTTGTAGCGCCTGGAGTTTTTGCATCACTCACATTGCCAGTGCCAGGCATGTAACTCACGTACTGCTGAGCCTGCTGTGCACCTTCTTCAACTTGTGCTACTTCTTTCAAATAAATAGGCTTGCCTGCGTGCACGCCCACCACCACATCGGCCACATCTTTGGCTGATTCAAAAAAGTAGCCCGTTTCGATGCTGATGCGTTGGCCATTTGTATTGTTGGGGTTCATCACAAAGCCAGAAGGCGCACTTGCATTGGCACCTGCCAATGCAGCTCGAACAGTCAACATGTCAAGCCCACGCTCGCGCATGCGCGTTGGATTTAAATTGACTTGCACAGCGCGGCCCGGGCCGCCGATGGTCTGCACTTCACGTGTGCCTTTAACCTGCTTTAAATCCATCTCTAGGCTGCGCGCTACACGTTCAAGTTCTAAAGCCGACGGCGCATCTTGACCCCACAAAGTGACCGCCAGCACCGGCACATCGTCAATACCTTTGGGCTTGACGATGGGTGCCAAGGTGCCTAAATCTCGTGGCAACCAATTTTGATTGGCATTGAGCACGTCATACAAGCGTACCAAAGCTTCGGTGCGCGGCACGCCCACTTTGAACTGCACCGTGAGCACCGCCATGCCTGGACGCGATACTGAATAAGTGTGTTCAATGCCTGCAATTTGTCCCAACACTTGCTCTGCTGGCATGGCCACTTTGCTCTGCACGTCGGCACTGCTGGCACCCGGAAAAGGAATCAGCACATTGGCCATGGTCACATTGATTTGCGGCTCTTCTTCGCGCGGTGTCACCATCACCGCAAACAATCCCATCAGCAAAGCCACAATGGCCAGCAGGGGTGTGAGCGCATTGTTTTGAAACTTGGCGGCTAACTGCCCTGCAAAGCCAAAACTGCTGGTTAGCTTATCGGACTGCATGTGCGCCTTTCATGCCGGCCTGCACGGCATCGACCGCAATCAATTCGCCTTCTTTAAGGCCCGCCCAAATTTCGACGCCCGCAGAACCATGGTCGGCACCTAAGCGCACCAATTTCATGGCAAAGCCATTTTCTTGTGCCACATAGACCGCTGTGATTTCGCCTCTGCGTAAGATGGCAGCAGAGGGCACAAGTCCTTTGGCTTGCGATGAACCAGAAGTACGCACACGCACTTGTTGACCGGGCACAGCTTTTGCCGCAGCGCCTGATTTTGGTAAATCGAGTTTGATGCCAATGGTTTGACTCACACCATCGGCGTTGGGCATGATTTGCATTGACAGAGGCTTGACCACGTCACGGCCTATGTGTATTTGTATGTCTTGCAGTTTTGGCAACACACTTTTTTCGGATGCGGGCCACTGCATGACCACGCGCAGGGGCTGTGGTGCAAATACCGTGATCAGCGCTTTGCCTGGCATGGCCAAGTCACCGGTTTGCGCATAGGTTTCTAGAACCCATGCATCATATGGTGCAGAAATTTTTGAAAATGACTGCGTCAGTTTGGCTTGTTCTGTGGCTGCACCCACACTATCGCGTCCCGCTTTAGCTGCCTTGTACTGTGACTCCGCCAAATCCAAGGCAGCCGAACTCACAAATCCTTGTGCTTTCAATTCTTGGGTTCTTTGAAGTGCAATTTGCAATTGACGCATTTCTGCATCACTTTGTTGCAACTGCGCCTGGCTGCGCAAAATTCCAGTTTGTGTTTCTCTGTCATCGATGGTGGCCAGCACTTGGCCCGCTTTCACAGCGTCGCCTGCTTTGACTTTGAGACTGATGATGCGGCCCGGTAACTGCGACGACAACGTGCTTTGCATGACCGCTTCAATCAAGCCATCCATTTCGCTAAAGCTGGCGATGGCTGTTTGGCCGACTGCAATGACCTTGACCAAAGGACCTTTGGGCAACACAGGCGATTGCGCATGGCCCTGAATCACAATGAAGGCCATTCCCAAGGCAAGCACCGAGTGCAACACCCCGCGTGATGTCACACAAGGTTCTTGATGGCTGAGTGGGTATGCAATCTTTTTTTTCATGTCGTCTCCAACGTAAGTGACACTTTATCACATACCCTATGGGGTATAAAAATAAATGCAAAAAAAACCTGTAGGGCGTACAGGCTTTTGCCGTGCTTGCGCAGGAAATGAGGCTTAAAACGGGATATCGTCGTCCATATCGTCAAAACTACTGGCAGGCTTGGCGGCGGGTTTGCTAGCTGGCGCTCCAGCGGCGGCTGGGCGGGCGGCGGCTGGGCGGCGAGCCGGTGCGCCACCCTCTTCATCGCCACCACTGGGGGCGCCCATGCCTTCTCGCGCGCCAAGCAATTGCATTTCAGTGGCAATGATGTCGACCGTGTTTTTCTCAACACCCGCTTGGTCAGTGTATTTGCCGTATTTCAAGCGGCCTTCGATGTAAATTGGTCGGCCTTTTTTGACATATTCGCCGGCAATTTCTGCCAAGCGGTCATAGAAGGTGACACGGTGCCATTGAGTGTCTTCAACGGTTTCGCCAGACGTGCGGTCTTTGCGGCGGCTGGTGGTGGCGATGCTGATGTTGGCCACGGCTTGGCCCGAAGGCAGGTAGCGAATTTCGGGGTCACGGCCGCA
>CANHXV010000090.1 GCA_947464665.1 Comamonadaceae bacterium | reverse complement strand
TTTTTGACTGCCAGGGGGTGCAAAGCCCAATTGTTGGGTGCCCCACAATGCCGTGGCCGCGAGCTCTTCGTTCACGCCAGGCTGAAAGACGATGTTGTGCTTTTCAAGGTAGGACTTGGCCTTCCACAAAGCCTGGTCATAACCGCCTAAGGGCGAGCCACGGTAGCCACTGATTAAGGCGCCGGTTCTTTTGCCGGCCAAGGCATCGCGTTCTTGCTGCAGCATCGGCAAGCGAACCAGGGCCTGAACGCCGCTCATAAAGGCTCGGCCAGTCCTCAGGCTGTATTTGTCGTCAAGGGTGACATTGGCCAGGGCAAGGCGCAAGTGTTCAGGCAGAGGAGCGTTCATTTTGAGCCACTTTCAAAAGCAAGTTGACGCAGTGTAGAACGACATGGCCTATCTTGGAAGTAAAACCCATGCGTTCATGTCTTGTTTGAGACGGCCGGCTAACTCGCCGGCGGACTCGCCAGAGCCGGTGAAAAAGTCAGCGCGCACTGCGCCTTGAATTGCACTGCCAGTATCTTGCGCAAAAACCAGCCGATTGAGAGTGGTTTGAGGCCCGCTGCTGGATAGCCAGACGGCAGAGCCATAAGGAATACTGCCAGGGTCAACCGCAATGGATCTTCCTGGCGTTAAAGGAACGCCCATCGCCCCCTTGGGGCCTAAAAGAGCCTGAGCGCCCTCCAGGGCTTCCTCTTTGAAGAAAATGAAGCGCGGGTTACGCCACATTAACTCGTTGGTTCTGCGTGGATTTTGAGCAAGCCAAGCCTTGATGCCTGGCCACGTTGCATCCTTGGTGAGGTTTTGATCGAGCAACCATCGGCCGACGCTTTGATAGGGGTGCTCGTTGGTTCCGGCAAACGCCAATCTGATTTGGGTTCGGCGGCCATCGCTCTGCGTGAGCCACAAACGCCCCGACCCCTGAATGTGAAGCACCATGGCATCGACGGGACTGGCAATGAAAGCGATTTCTTTGCCTTTGAGTGCAGCTTGGGCTGCAGTCAATTTGGAAATCTCTTCTCTGCTGTACCAAGGGGTGCGGGTTTTCAAATTGGCGGGCACCCCGTACAAGGGCACTTCAAAACCAGGCCTTGATGTTCGGGAGGCTTCAAAAACGGGCTCGTAATAAGCGGTCAAAAGCCCACTGGCTGGCGCGGCGGCGGCGTTCAATTGCTCAACCCGGTAGGGTTGAAAGTTTTCCATGACCCAGCTTTTTTGCACTGCGGAAGCTTGCCCGTCTAAACGCGCGACGTCGCCACAAAGGCGTTGTGTAGATGGTAAATTTCGCGCACAGTTTTGTCGCCAAGCGACCCAAGCCTCGTTGAAGTTGTCTGAATTGAAGCCAGGAAGATCAGACCATTGGGCTAACAACCAACGACTTTTGGGCCTCATGAAGACGGTGGGCGTGCTTTTAGGAGCAGACGCGGCGGGCGGTGTGGCGGGGGTTTGTGGCGTTGTGGGCTTCTCTGGAGATGAGCAACCCTGCAAAAGCACCCCACCCAAAAGACAGAAGCCTCCTAAAATCCATGATCCAAGGAGTTGATGCATGGGCTTGATATTGTTAGAAGCGTTGTTGGCGTTGCTGATTTTGCTTGCGATTGTTTGGTGGACGATGTTTTCAGGTCGAGACAAGGGGGAGCTGAAGTCGCAAGAAACCAAAGAGCCTGAGCCAAAGAGTCCGCCCAAAGAATGAAATAAAGACAGTTTGTCTTTCAAATGCATTCAAATCTCCCGTAATAAATTCGCCAATTCAACCGCCGATTTCACATCCATTTTTTCGAAAACGCGCGAGCGGTGTACCTCAACCGTACGCACACTGATGTCAAGTTGGTCGGCAATGAGTTTGTTCGGCAAACCGGCCACCACCAATTGCATCACATCGCGCTCCCGATCGGTTAAGTCTTGCAGGCGAGAGGCTAAACTGGCACTTTGGAAGTGAACGGCCAATCGTTCGTTGGACAAAAGCAGAGCGTGCTCGACACGGTCAACCAAGGCGTTGTCGGAAAATGGTTTTTCGCAAAAATCAAATGCGCCGCGCTTCAAGCTGTCAACCGCCGTGGGGACATCTGCGTGCCCCGTCAAAAAAATCACCGGCCACGTATGCGCCAATCCATTACCGGTGAGCTTCTCAAACAGTGCCAAACCACTTTGTCCTGGCATGCGCACGTCCAATAAGATGCAACCAGCTTGGTTGGGCACGGGCGTTTTGGGGCCAGGAAACTTATTTTGCAGCATCCGCTCAAATTCATCGGCACTAGAAAAGGCCTCACTCATCAGTCGTCGAGAGCGCAGCAACCAAGCCATTGCATCGCGCACACTGGCATCGTCATCAACGATGAAAACACAGGCGTTTAAGGCAGGCTGCATAAGTGAATTTTAGCGTTGCTCACAACTCAGCGGCTGTTGGCAGAGTAAAGCGAAAGATCGTACCGCAAGGCTCTTGCGCCTCGAACTCTAAATGACCGCCGTGTTGCTCGACAACGGTTCTGCACAGACTGAGGCCGAGGCCCATGCCTTCTGCTTTGGTGGTGAAAAATGGCTTGAACAATTGCTGTGCAATTTCCGGCGAAATGCCCTGCCCCAAGTCAATGATGGAAAACTCAACCCACCCATGCGAATCGCTTGAGGTCGGCTTTTTAACTTGGAGCGTCAGAAGACGTTTGTGGCAGTCTGGGTGATCCATGGCCTGCATGCCATTGCGTGCCAAATTCAACAAGACTTGTTCGACCATGGTTCGGTCACACAGAATGGGCGATAAGCGCTCATCAAATTTGGTTTCAATGCGAACGTGCAATTTGTGCGCTTGCAACTGTACAAGGGGCATCACTGCATCGATGATAGCTTGAGGGCTGACGATTTCTTTGTCTTGATCTCGACGCCGCACGAAATCATGAACGCTGTTGATCACTTTGCCAGCACGCCCTGCCTGTTCAGAAATTCTTTCAAACGCCATTTGAAGGTCGCTCAATTGGTGTTGCGCGTCGCTTTGTTCCGGATGCTGAAGCAGATTTAAAGAGCCCGTTGCATAACTTGAAATGGCTGCCAGAGGCTGGTTTAACTCATGGCTTAAAAGTGACGCCATCTCGCCAACCGTTGCCAAACGTGCAGTGGCTTGTAAACGCTCTTGACTAGAACGTGAAATCTCTTCAATACGGCGCTGTTCGCTGATGTCCAAAAACGCACTCATCCAACCTGTTTGTTGCCCCAAAACATTGATCAGTGGGGCTTCAAAAATAAGGACTGGAAAACGCGAGCCATCTTTCCTCACAAAAACCGACTCAAACCCTTCCCGCGGGTGTGAGTTTCCTGCCAATCGAACGGCTTGGCGTTGTTGATACTCTCCTACCATTTCGGGTGGCCAATAAGGCATGGGTGCAGACTGACCTAAAAGTAGATCGGCCTCAAACCCCACCATCTGACAAAACGCAGGATTCACATAGGTGACTCGACCATTTAAATCACGCGCACGCAGACCCGTGACCAAGGAATCTTCCATTGCCTTTCGAAAGGCAAGTGCATCTGCCAGGTCGCGCTCCGCTTTAAGTCGGCGGCGAGAATCTTTCACCAGCAAGACCAAAACAGAGACCAGCGCAATCGACATGGCCATGACCAAAGCCGGCAAGACATTTGGGAAACGATCGGGCGTAGCGCGGCGACCATCCATGCGAAGCATCAGCGTTGTGCCTGGCAAGTCCAACAACTGTGTCGCTGTAAACAATCGTTTGGCGCGAGGCAAAGTACCGTGAACGGCTAGGCGCGTGCCATCCGGCTCAATGAAAGAAATTTCATTGCGACGACCATAAGTCTCGCCCAATTCTGTGGCCAAAATTTCTTGAAGACTGTAGGTTAAAAGCGTAAAACCAACGGTACTTCCTTGCACTACCGTGGGCAGGCACATTTCCATCACCTCCATACCAATACCATTGGACTGCGGCACAAAATAACTGCGCGAATAGGCGGGGCCATTCAGCCGCTTTGAACGCAAACACGTTTGAACGATCTCGGCTTGTTCATTCATTCGTGTTTGAGCGTCAAACAAAGTGGGCTTAAACGGCGACACCGATGTGTCCACGATCAAGCCTTGCAAGTCTCTTCGTTCAACGCGCAGCCAAGACTTGTTTTGACTCAGCAGAAGCGGCACCTCTGATTGCCATAATTTAGAGGACAGGGGTTTTACCTGCAAGGTTTGCAAACTCACAATGTGTCTGCTGAAACCATTGCGAATATCAGTCACGGCATCTGCCGTGTCGCGGTCTAATTCGGCCTGATATTGGCTGGCCTCATACCGACCTGCAAGCCAAACCAAGGTCACCAAAAGCGCAACGACCAGACCAACCAAAGCAATCCACAATGAAAAGCGTCGGTCAGTGAACGAGCGAGCGACAGATTTGAAAAACTGCCAAAGAGGGGCGTTTCGCAGAGATGAAGACTCAGTGGGCGTCATGTGCAAAACGCGAACAAGGCTTAAGGGGCAACATCGGCGGCCGCAACTTTGGTTACTTTGGGGTCGCTCCAGGTGCCATCAATTAAGAACTCTTGGGTGTTCACTCGGCTCAGTGGCTGTTTGAGAATCAGTTGCGCTAAGAAGGTGCTTAAGCCAATGGCAGGGTTTAGGGCGATGCCTGCTAACAATGAAGCGGTGCCCGCATCCACTTCGGGCAAGATCAGGACGCGCAAGCTTTGGGTTTCTTTTTCAATGTCAGAGCTGCCATCCATTTGTACGACTGCATTGACACCCCTCATTTGCAGATTGCGCGTGCTGGCAATGCCTTGTTGAATCAGCACGTCGCCGCGGACCGAGTCAAAGGCAAAACCAGTACTGAAAACATCTCTGAAATCAAACATCAATCGTCTTGGCAGGGCTTGCAGACTTAAAACGCCCAAGAGCTTGGCAACACCCGGCTCAGCTTGAAGAAACTGCCCGCGCCCGATGTTCACATTGAAGCGGCCGCCTAAGCTTGGATAATGCAAAGTCATTGGCGAGCCTTGCCAATTAACCTGACCCTCTAACTTGCCCGCTCCCCCGCGGAGTGCGTCTTTGGTTCCTAAACGAGTCAACAAATCCCCCGCATCTGAAATGTCCAGTCGAAAATTCATTTCGGTACTGGCTTGTTGCGTGCCCTCTTTGGATGTGATCCATTTGCCACTTGCCTTGAAGCTGGCTTCAGGCAAGCTAATGTTCAGCTTGTTCAAACGCCACTCGCGCCCAGTCGTAATGCGTGGAAGAGAGGTTTCTGTGTTCACCGCTTCAATTTCAACGCGCCCCATTTTCTTGCCGCGCAGCTCAAGGTCCTCCACCACAATGTCCAGTGCGGGGATGCTTAAAGGCGAGTCCTCAAGCAGCGACTCCACCGCTTGATCTGCCGAAGGCGGCAAACTTAATCGCGCTAAACGCGCATAAATGCGACTTGCATTTTGGTTGTTGGGCTGTCGGTATTCCAAATAACCGCTGAACTCTTTGGCTTCTAAATTAGATCGCCATAAAAAACCATCGCGCGAGCCGCTGACAATCACGTTGTGCAGTTGACGGCCCTGCACCGCGACCTCGTTGGCTTTCAGCATCAATCGAGTTGGCATGTAGTTTAGCGTTGCCGTGCTAAGGGGTGAACTTTGAGTTGAACGCCAAGCAGGGCTAGACTTTGGTGGCGAGAGCACTTGCACCCATTCGTCGATCGAAAAAGATGGCAAATTGAAAGAAGCAGTGACCCCCGTATCCGAGGTTGCAAAACCAGGGCTTGCAAAGTTGTCGCCGACTTGCCAACGCCCCTGAATGACGCGAGGCTCAGCGCCACTCACATCGCGCAGATAAGAAGCAGACAAAGAGCGCCCCCATGTCAGCTGGAGCTGATCGCGCAAAGCCTTGCTGGGGCTCGTAGTGCTGACACTTTGAATCAAATTTTCAAACTTGAAAGCAAGTTGTTCATCCGCCTTTTTGTGAAGGGGGGCGGGCAAGTTGAACGCCATGCCTTGAAGTTGAGATTGAATACTCAACTCGCTTTGCCCACCCTTGAAACCCAAACTGGCCGTGTAGGCGCTTGCGCCATTGGCATGCTGAGCGATCAAGCTGAGCGCGGGAATTTCTTTCGCTTGTCGCAAGCCATTGGCCGTCACTTGCCCTTGAATGCGAATGAGGGGGTTGGCTTCTGTGCTGCGCAGAGGTAGCTTTCGGGTGCCACCTTCTAACCTGATGGGGCCGCCTAAAAACTGTGCGTTGACGCCCGTCAAATTGAAGCCGGCCTCAGTGAATTGAATAGTGCCTTGTGACTTTTCAAAAACGGGCAACATGGACTGTATGCGAATGTCATTGCCACTGAGGGCCACGCTACCTTGAAGGCTTGTTTTTTCAAGATCAGAAAGAGGCAATGACAACTTCAAGCGTGTTGTCAAGGTGCCTGTGCTGCTGGCTTGTGCCAATGCGCCATTAAGCATGTTACTCACGGGTGAAAGGCGCAGTTCATTCAAGACAACACTGGCATTGGCCTTGGACTCACCTTGAACGTTCACAATCAAGGGACCTTTGAAATTGGGAATTTCAGCTTTGATTTGGGTGAATGGCATGTTGCCCCATTTGCCGGATGCACCGTTGACTTTGAAATTGAGTCGGTCAAACAGAATGTCAGCGTTGACGCTGTTCATGACCGGCCACAGGCCTTCTGAGTTTGCGCTGCGACTCGCAGTGTTGGGGTTGGTGGCTGGTACGTAGGCATATTGAAGTTCTTTGACCTTGCCTGCGAATCTAAACTCGCCGTCTTTGGGGTTTGCAAAAGGAAGTTGTTTCAGATCGCCTTTGATTTTGACGCCAACACCTTGAAGGCTTCCTTTTAAAACCGAGTCCCGCACATAGTGGCGAACAGTTGGAGAAATACTCAAAGGCAGGTATCGATGAACACGCGAAGCATCGCCTTGTTGGACGGTGCCTTGCAAATCCAAAATACCCAAACTGTTGGTGAGGGGGCTGGGCTTCCAACTGCCTTTGAAATCACCCGTCATGTCGGCATTGCTTAAGCTCAATTGCCATTCAGGAACCACCAACTCATTGTGTTGATACTGCCACTTGAAAGCTGCTTGTAGTTTGTCCAAGGGGATGCGGGAATCTTCCAGAATGTGATTAATTTGCAGCGCACCTTTTTGAATCGAGGCATTGACTCGGCCGCCTTCTGCACTCATGTCAAAGCTGATGTTGGCATTCTCAATGCTTGGCCAATTTTCGGAAGAAGAGCCTGGCTTGCCCCCTTCAAAATAAAAGTTATCAAGGCGGCCGTTGGCAACTTTGACTTGATAGGTTTTGTCTTGATCGGTGTTTTTTTCGGTCCATTCGATGTGTAGCGGGTTGACCAAACCACTGACTTTGTGTTCCAGCAAGGCTTGTCGGGCCGCCTCAGGCAGCGGCAATTGGAGTGCAATGTTTCGAAGTGCGAGCAAGTCTAGTTTGTCGCCATGAAAACGTCCTTGAGCAAGGGTGCCCCTGTCGGCCCCTGCATAAGAAAGGCTGAAGTTGCCACCAGGCCAATGCAAACCATCGAAGGTGTCAAAGCGCAAACCTTCGGTTGAAAAATCAAACCCATTTGCCATGGGTTTAAATGCCACACGCCCCGAAATGCTTTTGAATGACAGGCTTTCCAGCTCGGGGCTAAGTTGCGCTTTGGCATTCTCAAGCACCAGGTCGGCCGTGGCCTGTTGAAGGTTGCCAAGGCTTAAATCAAGCCACATTCTCAAGGCGCCCTGGCCTTGCGTGGCGTTGACTTTCCATGGCAGATGGGGTCCTAGTTGGGACAGATTCACATCTGAAAACTCAGCATGAAGTTGGCCGCTCCAATCTTTGAAGCGGCCTGGATGTGTTGACAAGAGTCCGCGCCGCAAATCACCCAGCAACACGAATGGCTCACCCCAACCTGTTGGCGGTGTGGCCTCTAGTCGCCATTGGTGGTGGCGCGCAGAGCTTCTCAAGAGCCAAGACACCTGACTCAAATGCACGCCTGTCTTGTCCTTGTCGAAGGGGTTGAGTTCGTCAGTCCAAATGACGGTGCC
>CANHXV010000089.1 GCA_947464665.1 Comamonadaceae bacterium | reverse complement strand
TTCAGTGCTCGGTCTGTGTAAACCACAGAAAATTCAAGCAAGCCATCGGGGTCAATGTGGGGCAATAAAGCGGGCATGGTCATTCTCCTAGGAATGAAAAAGGAACTGAATATTTTAGCCAAGGGGCTGAATAAAGTCTTTAGTATCGAACGACTTTCTATTGAAAATCAAGCCAGCGCCTAGGGTTTATAGACACTAAAGGCCTCTTTTGCACCTAGGTCTCAGGCGTAATTTCGAGCGCAACCAACAACCTGGCCACCATGTTGTAGGCCGCAATGGTGGTGGTGAGTTCAACAAGTTCCGTTGTATTCAGCCGCGATTGCAGTTGTCTGAACAGCGCTTCGTCCACTTTCACTCGAAGCGTCATCTGCGCTGCATATCGCACCACCCACTGCGACATTTCGTCCAAAGCGGCGTCCCTCACGCCATCGGCAGGATTGTCTTCAAGCGCCCTTTTTAAGCCATCTAATTCAGCTTGCGTACCACCGGCTTTGAAGAAGTCAGGGGCATGGTGGTGGTATTCGTAGTGCGCACCTGTGAGCAAGGCCACGGCACAAATGCCAAGCTCACACAATTTACGCGGGGCAGACAAACCGGTGCGAACATTGCGCATGTAGACGTTCCAACCAGCCGCAACTGGCTCACTCCACAAAAGTGCTTTGTCTAGGTTAAGCAGTGCCCCACCCCTGCGGGCCAAAATGGTGTCTACCAATTCTTGAGGTTGAGCCAGTTGTTCTGGCGTCCAATCTGGTATTCGCATGTTGTGTCTTTCAGTATTTATCGGTAATAAGCTTCTACCTTGCCCTTGAGTTTCATGAGCAAGGGATTGCCTTTGCGGTCGAGCGCTTTACCGGCGGGCACTTTGACCCACCCTTCGCTGATGCAATATTCTTCGACATCTTTTCGATCTTTGCCATTGAAACGGATGCCAATATCGTGCTCAAAAATAGCCGCAACGTAAAAAGGGCTGCGGGCATCAATAGAGAGGTGGTCAGGTAATTCGGGGCGTGAGGGGGTGTCGCTCATTTTTTAGTTAAGTCATGTGTGAAAAATAAAACTTGTTCAGCGGTGGGTTCATTCTAGGCGAACCGGCATCAAGCTACACAAATAAAACTTGATTTACATCAAGGCGTTCAAAAACCGAATCCCTACCATGGGTCCATCACTATGAAAGATGGACATGAAATACTTAATTGCTGTTGACGGATCTAAAGCTTCACAGGCTGCTGTGAAATATACAGTCTCACTTTTCAAAAATACGAAGGGCGAGAATCACATCACGCTTCTCACCGTGCAAGACGACACTGCGCTCAAACTTTTCAAAAAGTACACGCAAAAAGGTGCGGTTGACGACTACCTGCGCGAAGGCGCTGATTCCCACTTAACTTGGGCCATTCGGTTTCTCAACAAAGCCAATGTCGCTCACGACATGGCCATCAAGTTTGGGCACCCTAGTGCACAAATTCTCAAAGAAGCCAAAGCTGGCGGTTTTGACATGATCATCATGGGAACCAAAGGACGCTCAGCTTGGGGTGACACGCTCATGGGCTCTGTCGCCCACAGAGTTGCATGCGCTTCCAAAGTGCCAGTTCTGTTAATTCAGCCATAAAGGGCTAGGCCATCGCCTATACCGTCTCAGTGCATCGCTTGACTGGCGCCTGGTCAATTCCTAGGCTTGGCTTTGCGCGCAGTTTTCTTTTCTTTTTGAAGTGCTTCTTTGCGCAGCGCTCTGTCGGCATCGGCCTGCAAGCCTGAGGCTAGCCACTCGGCAAACTCAAGGGGCGTCTCTAGCGTTAATCGCCCAAGCGCTGCCGACCTGAAATCGTGGATCACAATTTCAGCGGCCTTGGTGTTGTTCACTCTGCCACCACTTTGAATAGCACCCCGAAAGCGCGCGATGGCCTCGAGCATGGTTTCGTCGGTGTGGCTGTTCACCTCTTTGATTTTGTAGCGCAAGGCCAAAGCTTGAGGGTAATTTGGAATCAGGTAATTCAGCAACTCCAAGGCCACCTCTTCATCGTCAAACGCATTCACACCAATGGCGCCACTGGCGGCCAAGTTATAGCCACTCTTTTCGACAATGATGCGAGGCCAGAGCACACCCGGCGTGTCGTACAAATAAAAATCGTCGGCCAAGGTAATGCGCTGTTCTAGTTTGGTTACACCCGCCTCATCGCCTGTCTTGGCCGCTTTCTTACCCTTCAAGGTATTGATCAAGGTAGATTTGCCCACATTGGGAATGCCGCAAATGAGCACTCGCATGGGCTTGGCCATGCCGCCCCTGTTGGGTGCCAGTTGGTGGCAAGCGTCAATCAAAGCCTTGGCTGGCGAGACCATGCTGGTATCCAGACCAATGGCTTTGACGTTGGGCATGGCGTTGTAGTGGGCCAACCACATGAGCGTGCGCTCAGGGTCAGCCAAATCTTGTTTGCTAAGGACCTTCAAGCCTGGCTTGCCTTGAATGAGTTGCGCCAACATGGGATTGGCGCTTGAACCCGGCAATCTGGCGTCCAGCATTTCAATGACAACATCAATGTCTTTGATGCGCTCCTCAATCGCTTTGCGCGTGAGGTGCATGTGTCCGGGAAACCATTGAATTGCCATAACGCTTTAAAAATCTGACGAGCCGTGAAGGGGTCTATTGTCCAATACTTCCAAGGGCATCGACTAGATCAAATTGCCCTTTCAATCAATCTGCCGATTCAACCGCCTCAATTCGCGCGTTGCCCATCATGATGGGTTTGACCAAAATTTTGTAAGTGTCTAGGTCAAAGCTTTGCTGCACACTGACTCTCAATGCACTTGACTTCGAACAGGTGGTGCGCAAGTAGCGCCAATCTTGAATGCGGTGGCGTTGAATCCATTCGCCATTTTGCTCAACCAAATCAATAGCTCCTTCAAAGGGCCATGCATGCACCTTCATGTCAGTCAGTGCACCCAACATCCTCTCATCATGGGCTTGTCTTTCTTCGTGGCCTACACAGGCCCCCAAACAACTTTTCACTTGAAGACCAAAGCAGCCACGCTTGCTGATTTTTTCGAGTCCTAGCAAACCCAAACACAAACGGTGTTGATCTGCCAATTCGCGCAGCTTGCTTTGCGCAGAATGCACCGAGCCAAAGAGCCCATAAAGTCCGTCTACTTTTCCCAAGCCTAAATCTTGGCCACTCACAATGCTTGGCTTCCAGCCTCCCTCTTTCTTTTCAATTTGAAGGGTGCAAAGGCTACGCAGCCGTCTTAAACGAACATTGAAAATAGGATTCAGACTTTTGATCAGATGCGACTCTAGCAACAGCGCGCCAATTTCACCCGCCGTTTCAATGTATTCAAGCTGCGAGGTTTGAGACATCATTTCGGCTTCATCTTCTGCGCGCATGTGCGCCATGACCCTGCTGCGGATGTCCACGCTTTTGCCAATGTACAGAGGCAGTGTGCCAGCGCCCTTGAAGATATAGACACCGGAGGTCCTAGGCAATTGCGTCAAGGCACTGGCGTTAAAAGGAAGACTGAAAGTCACAAGGGTTGCACAAATTAGGGTTAAGCCACTTGAATTCTAATGAGCTTGGGGTAATCTCTTGCCACTCTCACCCATTTGATTGAAGTTTAACCATGACAGTTCACGCACTTCACCCCTCAAGCACCCAAGACGCAGTTCAGCAAGTCAAAGTTCATTTGGCCGCCGCCTTGCGCTTGGCCGTTTTAGATGAATTCGAAGAAGGCATTGACAACCACTTCACGGCCTGTGTACCAGGGCATACGGATCGGTATTTTGTGCTGCCCTTTGGCTTGCACTGGTCTG
This sequence comes from Comamonadaceae bacterium, assembly GCA_947464665.1. Classification (GTDB taxonomy): domain Bacteria; phylum Pseudomonadota; class Gammaproteobacteria; order Burkholderiales; family Burkholderiaceae_C; genus Limnohabitans_A. Next base: position 4,326 of record CANHXV010000089.1, on the reverse strand, counting down.
AAGCCAAAGCCAGTGACATGATGATTTTCAACGAGGCGGGCCAAACAATCGAAGGACGCGGTGTTGTTGAACTGTCTTGTCAAACCATCCACGCCCCCTTGCACCGAATCACGGGGGCCAAGGTCGTATTGCACACCCATCAGCCGTGGGCGACTGCACTGAACATGCTACAAGACAATCGCCTTGTACCCGCCACTCAAACTGCGGCATTTTTTCATGGACGCATCGCCTATGACGACACTTATACCGGCCTCGCGTCCTCCCTTGAAGAAGGTGAACGCTTGGCTCAATTGATGGGCGACAAAACGGTGTTGTTCATGAAAAATCATGGTGTGGTCACGGTTGGCGACACAGTGGCGCAGGCTTACAGGCGTTTGTACAAATTAGAAAAAGCCTGTCAAACGCAAGTGCTGGCCATGAGCACAGGCAAAGAATTGAACATCTTGAGCAATGAGGTCATCCAAAAAGTCCTCACCCCGTCAGGCGCCGACCGCCACCCCCGTGGCGACCGAGAAAGACTCTACTTCGAAGCCATGATGCGGATCCTAGACCGCACCAACCCCGGCTACGCTGATTAAATAAATGGGGTCAATGACCCCATTTATTTGACCCCATTTATTTTTACGCTGACTGCAAGCGTATTCTTTCAGAGGGCTGGGTGTTCATGGTCATTTGGAACAGGCCTGCAGCCAGGCCAATGGCAACGGCCAATTTCCAGGCCAGGTCGTAGTTGCCAAACACATTGAAAATATAACCACCGCCCCATGCGCCTAGAAAGGAGCCTACCTGATGGCTCATGAACGCAATGCCCGACAGTGTGGCCATGAACCTGAGGCCAAACAAATGGATGATCAGCCCAGAGACCAAGGGCACTACACCTAACCACAAAGTACCCAAAACAGCGCCAAAAACAAGCGTGCTAATGGGCGTAGGTGGGTAAGCAAAGAAAGCATACAGGGCCAAAGATCGCAGAATGTAAATACCGCCCAGCAGCATGCGCTTGGAATACCGATCGCCTAACCAGCCAAACAAATAGGATCCAATGACATTGAACAAACCGATCAATGCCAACGTACTGCTACCCACCGTGGGGTCCATGCCACAAATGTCAAGATATGCGGGCAAATGGGTGGTGATAAAAACCAATTGCAAGCCACATACAAAAAAGGCAATGGCCAAAACGCGATAGCCTTTGTGGCCTAAAGCTTCGGTAATGGCGTCTGTGGCAGACTGGGGTTTACCTGGCACGGCATCAAGTTCAATTTGATCGGCCTTGCTGCCCCAAAAGGCTGCGGGCAGCATGACACAAGCCAAGCCCAAAAATCCTATCGAGGCCATTTGCCAGTTGAAATTGGTAATGAGTGACTGCGTCATGGGCGAAGCAATGGTCAAACCCAGCGAGCCAATGGCAGACACCGCGCCCATGGCAGCCCCACGCTTCGCAGCGCTTGCAGTTCGGGCGGTGATGTTCATGGCAATGCTAGAAGCCGTACACGACAAGGCAATGCCCACGCAAAAACCAATGCCAACTGTGACCATCCAGGTGGCATCGGCCAATCTTAAAAAGACCAAGCCAATGATGTAAATCAGCACACCCAAAAGTGCCACGGGTCGTGTGCCGTATTTATCAGCCCAAATACCAACAATCGGTTGCGTTGCGCCCCAGACAATATTTTGCAGGGCAATGGCCAAAGAAAAATCAGCTGCAGTGATGCCAATGTCGCGAATCATGTGAGGCTGCAACAAACCAAAACTTTGCCGCATGCCCATGGCCAAACTCAGCATGATGGCCGCACCGCCCAAAATACAACCCACCTGGATCGGCGTTAAATCAGTTTTTTTCATCATTCAACCTAAAATAAATGGGGTCAGATCAGATCTGACCCCATTTATTGTGCCTCATCGTTCTGACACAAAAATTCACCACAATGGCTGATTTTAAATCAATGCCCACCTAGGCACAGGCAGTCCAAACTTCCTCATCTAGAATGACCTAATGATCACAAGCAACGCCCCCAACATACTCAAATCACTCATCGTCTTGATGGTGGGTGCCATTGCCTTGTTCACCCTCTACATCTACATCGCACTCAATTGGAGTTATTCAAGCGGTGAGCGCGCAGGTTTTTTACAAAAGGTCTCACACAAGGGCTGGATTTGCAAAACATGGGAAGGCGAGTTGTCATTGGTGGCCATGCCTGGCGCAGCCCCTGAAAAATTTCTCTTCACGGTTCGCGATGAAGCCATTGCCCAAAAAGTGAGTGCCGCTGCAGGCAAGCGAGTCACCTTGAACTACGAACAGCACAAAGGGCTGCCCTCCTCCTGCTTTGGCGACACCGATTACTTTGTGGTCGATGTCAAAGAAATTGAATAAGCCTTAAAGCCCATCAACCCCAGACCTACATCTGCGGCACAAAGCCCAAAACCTCGCCATAAAACTTCAGCTCAGTTTCGAGCGAAGACACAATGGTCGAAGCCTGCCTAAATCCATGCCCCTCACCTTCATAAGCGACATAGGCATGCTTTAGCCCCTTGGCTGAACAAGCATCTCTAAAGGCTTCCGATTGTGATGGTGGCACCACCATGTCGTCCAAGCCCTGGAATAAAATCAAGGGCGAACTTAATTGGTTGACATGCGTGATGGGTGAGCGCGCAACGTACAAGTCCTTTTCTGCAGGATAAGCGCCAATCATGGTGTCCAAATAACGCGATTCAAAGTCGTGCGTGTCGGTGGCCAGCGTGGTGCAATCAGCCACACCGTAGTAGGAGGCACCGGCCGCAAAGCTTTTGCTGTGCACTAGCGCATTCAACACAGTAAAGCCCCCAGCACTGCCACCCCGAATGACCACCTTGTCGGGCGCACAAATACCCTGAGCAATGAGCGAATCGACCACCGCCAAAACATCCTCACAATCCACCACACCCCATTGCCCACGAAGCAAATTCCGATAGTGGCGACCATAGCCCGTAGACCCGCCATAGTTCACATCCACCACCGAAATACCTCGTGACGTGAAATAAGCGTATTTCATGGAAAGCGTGGCAGCAGAATTGGCGGTTGGTCCGCCATGCACCACCACCATCAAAGGCGGCTTTTCAGAAGGCTCAAAATCTGGGTGGTGAGCGGCATGCAAAATGGCAAAAACTTTTCGGCCATCTGCACGCATGGCACTGATCTCGTGCGGCTTAGGAAAATAACGGGCATCCACGGGCGCTGCAACCGAAGTGACCACATTGGACACTTGCCAACTCAACAAATCAATTTCAAGCAGTTGCGAAACCACTTTGCCACTGGCGCCAACCGCATACGCTTTGCTGCTAGAAACACTCAGCGATGGTTTGAAATCGGTCAACTCTGAATCTAGGTCTTGCATGGCACGCGTTGATGGATTAACACGCACAATTTTTCTAGCATCCACTGCACCATGCACCGACAGCACTTGTCCATCGGACAGAACAGACAAAGCCCGCATGCCCAACTGCCAAAGTGGAAAGCCCCATTCAGAAGCCTCTTCAATCAGGTGCGTGAGTTGGCCCCGCAAATCCACTTGCCAAAGATTCCACCAGCCACTTTTGTCGCAGATGAAATACAGCTCATTGTGGGGCCCCCACTCTGGCGACAAACAAGAAGTTTGAACATCACCCGCCAAGACCCGAACATTGCTCAATTGACCGTTTGAAACTTCTGCCACCCGAAGCTCGGTGCCATCCCATGGCATTTGAGGATGTTCCCAGGCAATCCAACACAGATAACGGCCGTCTGCAGAAAGCCTTGGGTGCGCATAAAAGTGCGATGAGGCCTCTAAGATGCGCAATGCTCCGACACCCTTCAGATTCAAACTGAGCGCAACCAAATCACGTTCGACGCGGCCTTCTTTGTGAACTTCGCGAATGCACCAAATTTCATCGCTCACCGCAATCATGTCGATGTAGCGATGACTTTGCCCAGCAGGTGATTCAGGACTCAGGGGCTGCGGCTCACCCATCGGCTTGGTGATGTAAATGCGCTGGTCGGCTTTGTTCACAAATGCCAACATCGAATGTCCCTGAAGCACGATCCCTAGCCAACTGAGCCCCCCGTACTCGTGCACTTGGCTTTTGGCACTCCAGGGTGATTTCAGAATATCGCCATGTTGGCGGCTGACCACAAGCGTTCTGCCAGCCTCAGTGGGCCTGACCTCATCCCACCACAGATCGTTGCCCATGGCTTGCGACCACATCAGGCTGCTACCCGCTTGGGCCAACAAGCTAGCAGATAAAGGAGAGGGCCAAGCCCCAGGCTGGTGAGTTTGTTTCATAGGTACTTTGTGAGCGCAATTCACGCAT
>CANHXV010000088.1 GCA_947464665.1 Comamonadaceae bacterium | reverse complement strand
TCCGCGTGGGTGCAGACGGCATGAACCTGGGCTCGATCATTGAGACGCTCAACCTAAACGGCGCGCAATCGGTCATGGTGCAAAAGTTTTTGCCAGCCATTGCTCAAGGCGATAAACGTGTGCTCATCATTGGCGGCAAGCCTGTGCCCTTTTGTTTAGCCCGCATTCCGCAAGGTGGCGAAGTGCGCGGCAACTTGGCGGCGGGCGGCAAGGGTGTGGCACAACCCATTACCGATAACGATCGCGCCATTGCGCAAGCTATTGGCCCCATCTTGGCGGCACGCGGTTTGTTGCTCATTGGTCTCGATGTGATCGGCACCAGCGTCACTGAAATCAACGTCACCAGCCCCACTTGTTTCCAAGAGATTTTTGATCAAACGGGTTGTGATGTGGCGTCAATTTTCATAGACGCACTAGAAGCGGCCATCAAAGCCGCTTCTCGTAAAACCTCACTGACTTAACCGGCCTTCACCTTCAACCGCCATGCATGCAACAAGGGCTCGGTGTAACCGCTGGGTTGCTCTTTGCCTTTGAAGACCAAATCGCAAGCGGCTTGATAGGCTTTCGAAGTTTGGAAGTTGCCCGCCATCTTTTGGTAGGAGGCATCTCCCGCGTTTTGCTGATCCACCACGGCGGCCATGCGTTCCATGGTGGCCTTGACTTGCGCTTGGGTCACCACGCCATGGGCCATCCAGTTGGCAATGTGTTGGCTGCTGATGCGCAAAGTGGCACGGTCCTCCATCAGGCCCACGCCATGAATGTCAGGCACCTTGGAGCACCCCACGCCTTGATCAACCCAGCGCACCACATAACCCAAAATACCTTGAGCGTTGTTGTCGAGTTCGTCTTGTTTGTCTTTCGCAGTCCACTCTGCAGCCTGCCCTTGGGTGACCACAGGAAACTGCAACAACTTGCTGAGCGTTTCTTCGCGCATGGCCTTGGCACTTTGTTGGCCTATGGTTTTTTCCATCTGCTTTTGCAAAGCAGGCACATTCACTTGGTGATAGTGCATGGCGTGCAAAGTAGCGGCCGTAGGGCTTGGCACCCACGCGGTATTGGCACCGGCATTGGGGTGGGCAATTTTTTGCTTCAACATGTCGGCCATCAAATCGGGCATGGCCCACATGCCTTTGCCAATTTGCGCACGACCGCGCAGGCCCGCCTGCAAGCCCACCGCCACGTTGCTTCTTTCGTAAGCGCCCAACCAAGTGCTGCCCTTGATGTCGCCCTTGCGCATCACAGGACCTGCCAACATGCAAGTGTGCATTTCATCGCCAGTGCGGTCTAAGAAACCGGTGTTGATGAAGGCCACGCGTGATTTGGCGGCTGCAATGCACGCTGCCAAATTGACGCTGGTGCGGCGCTCTTCGTCCATGATGCCCAACTTGACGGGGGAAGGCTTCAAGCCCAAGACTTTTTCTACGCGGCCAAACAACGTATCGGCAAAGCCCACTTCTTTGGGGCCGTGCATTTTGGGCTTCACAATGTAGACGCTGCCAGTGCGGCTATTGCGAAAATCGGCGCCCTTCTTTTTTTGCAAGTCGGCCATGGCGCAGGTGGTGGTGATCATGGCGTCCAGAATGCCTTCTGGAATTTCTTTTTGCGTGCCGTCTGCCGCGTTGTACAAAATGGCGGGGTTGGTCATGAGGTGACCCACATTGCGCACGAACAACAAAGAACGGCCATGCAACACTTCGTGGCCTTTGCCGCTAGGCTTGGTGTACACACGGTCTGGGTTCAAAGTACGCTTGAATGTTTTGCCGCCCTTTTGTACGTCTTCTGACAAAGTGCCCTGCAAGATACCCAGCCAGTTGCTGTAGGCCAAAACTTTGTCTTCGGCATCAACAGCTGCCACTGAATCTTCTAAATCCAAAATGGTAGAAAGTGCAGCTTCTGCAACCAAATCAGAAACACCCGCAGGGTCTGTTTTGCCAATGGGGTGTGATTTGTTAATTTCCAAATCAAGGTGCAAACCGTTGTGCTTGAACAGCAATGAAGTGGGTGCCTTGGCATCGCCTTGGAAGCCCACAAATTGTTTGGCATTGGCCAAAGTGGTGGTGCCTGTTTTCAAGCTGACCACCAACTTGCCACCCTTCACACTGTAGCCCGTGCTGTCAATGTGCGAACCCTTCTTCAAAGGTGCGCAGCGATCTAACACGTAGCGGCAATACTCAATCACTTTGGCGCCGCGCTTGGGGTTGTAGCCCGTGCCTTTTTCGCAACCATTGGCTTCACTCAGTGCATCGGTGCCATACAGCGCGTCATACAAAGAACCCCAACGTGCGTTGGCCGCGTTCAATGCGTAGCGTGCATTCAAAATAGGCACCACCAATTGGGGGCCTGCCAATACCGCCAACTCTGCATCCACATTTTGGGTGTTGGCTTTGGGGCTTTTGGGCTCGGGCACCAAGTAGCCAATTGACGTCAAATGTTGGCGATAAGCCTTCATGGCTTTGGCATCGCTCACGGGTCCTGGGTGGGCGGTGTGCCACTTGTCCATGGCCAATTGAATGCGATCGCGCTCGGCCAACAAGGCCAAATTCACAGGCGCCAAGTCTTTCACGATGCCATCAAAGCCCGACCAAAAGGTCTTGCTTTTCACGCCCACTGCAGGCAGTACTTGATCCTCAATAAAGCGATAAAGCGGTGTGGCCACGTGGAGTCCGTGAATGGCAATGCGATCAGTCATAAAGAGCCTCATGTCAAAAATAAAAGAGTCAGAGCTGCTTTCAACAGCTTTTAGGAAGCAGGAACTCAGCCTTTTCCCAAACTGGTGTTACTTTATTCGATGTTTCATCCTGTATAAATTAGAGAAACATCCTTTGACTTGTGACTTTTATGCAAAGATAAAGGCCAAATGTGACAATATTAGTCAAAATATTGTTCAATTCCAAAATACGCATTGCCACATCTTGAAGACAACATGACATCAGACCGCGAATTGAACAGTGAAGTCGGCCCTCGCGATGGTCTACCCTATGAAGGCATTCGTGTGGTCGAATTCACCCACATGGTGATGGGCCCAACCTGCGGCATGGTGCTGGCAGACTTGGGCGCAGAGGTGATCAAAGTGGAGCCCATTGGCCATGGCCATGAGGGCGACAACACCCGCAAACTGTTGGGCTCGGGTGCTGGCTTTTTTCCAATGTTCAATCGGAATAAAAAAAGCCTTGCCCTAGATTTGAAAACCCCAGAAGGCAAAGAAGCAGCATTGCGATTGATCGCCACCGCAGACATCGTCTGTGAAAACTTCAAACCAGGCGCCATGAAAAAACTGGGCTTGGATTACGAGAGCTTGAAGAAACTCAATCCACGCCTCATCTACGTTTCACTCAAGGGTTTTTTGCCGGGCCCTTACGAGCATCGCACAGCCCTTGACGAGGTGGTGCAAATGATGGGCGGCTTGGCCTACATGACGGGCCGACGGGGCGATCCGCTACGCGCAGGCACCAGTGTCAATGACATCATGGGCGGCATGTTTGGCGCCATGGGTGCCATGGCAGCTTTGGCGCAACGCGCACAAACCGGCGAAGGTCAAGAAGTGCAAAGCGCCTTGTTTGAAAACAATGTGTTTTTGGTGGCGCAGCACATGATGCAATACCAAGTCACCGGCCAAGCGGCAGCACCCATGCCTGAGCGAATTTCAGCATGGGCCGTCTACGATGTGTTTGTGGTGAAAGATGGCGAGCAAATATTCTTAGCGGTTGTCAGCGACACCGCTTGGAAAATATTTTGCGATGCCTTCAATTACCCCGACCTGTTCCATGACCCTCGTTTACTGACCAACAACGACCGGGTCAGAGCTCGCGACTGGCTCATCCCGATGCTGCGCAAACGACTTCAGGTTTTTTCAGCGGGCCACTTAAGCGAAGTGTTTGAAAAAAACTCATTGCCATATGCACCCATTACGGCGCCCCATGAACTCCTGCAAGACCCACACCTTCATGCAACGGGTGGACTGGCCCCTGTGTCACTGAACGATGGCCGAGAGATACACACCGTGCTTTTGCCACTGAGCATGAATCAATCACGCTTGAAGGTACGCCATTCAGCCCCTCATTTAGGACAACACAACGAAAGTTTATTGAGCAGCCTTGGGTACAACTCGGCAGAAATTCAGAAACTGAGCCACCCCAACGCGGCAGATTGAACCATGGACAAGCTCAAAGTTTTTGAATCCTTTGTATCGGTCGCCACGCGCGGCAGTTTGAGTGCGGCTGCGCGTGCAGAAGGCGTAGCCCCCGCCATCATTGGCAGACGGCTCGATGCCTTGGAATCACACCTGGGTGTGAAGCTGTTGTTGCGAACGACCCGGCGCATCAGCTTGACGCACGAAGGCAGCGCCTTCTTAGAAAATTGCCAACGCCTCTTGAGCGATGTGGCCAATGCAGAAGACAGCGTTTCAGCGGGCGGCTTGAAAGCCAGCGGTCATCTGCGAATTACGGCACCCGCGGGTTTTGGGCGCAGGCATGTGGCACCCCTTGCACCTTTGTTTCATGCGCAAAATCCAGACGTCAAAATTTCGCTCAACCTAAGCGATCGGGTGATTGACTTGGCCGGCGAAGGTTTTGACTTTGCTGTGCGAGTAGGCGACCTGCCCGATTCTTCCTTGGTCAGCGTTCGATTGGCCGACAACCGGCGCATGTGTGTGGCCACCCCCGCCTATTTGGCCAAGCATGGCACTCCCCAAACGCCTTCAGAATTACTTCAGCACAGCTGCCTCACGCTGTCTAGCGATGCCTCTCAAACGCGCGGGTGGGCCTTCAAAGTCCCGCCCTCAGACCCTGCAGAAGGCCCCGAGGTGACCCACTTGCGCCCGCATGGCCCCCTAGATTGCTCTGACGGTCAAGTTTTACACGGCTGGTGCCTGGCTGGCATGGGCATCGCTTGGCGCAGCACCTGGGAGGTGGAAAATGACATCCGATCGGGTCAATTGGTGGAAGTGCTGGCTGAGTTTGCCGCCCCGCCCAACGGCATTTACGGCGTTTTCCCCCAAAGAAAGCATTTGCCCCTCCGATTGCGCCTTTGGATCGACTTTTTAAAGCATCACTACAGCTTGCCCGCAACTTGGCAAACCGCCCCGTAAAATCAGGGCATGCTCTTAGCCAAACAAGAATTACTGACGGCCCTTGCTGCCGAACTCGAGCGCCTGCATTCCGGTGCGGGCGCCAAAGCCATTTTTGAATCGCCCAAGGTGGCTGCCCATGGCGATCTGGCCTGCACGGCTGCCATGCACTTGGCCAAGCCCTTGGGTCAAAATCCCAGGCAAGTGGGGGAAGCCTTGCGCACCTCGCTCATGGCCACACCTGCTTTTAGCCAATGGGTTGAAAGCATCGACATTGCGGGTCCTGGCTTTTTAAATCTCAAGCTCAAGCCGAATGCCAAACAAGCGGTGATCAAAGAAGTGCTGCACGCGGCCTCTTGCTTTGGAAAGCAAGCTGAGCGCAAGGAAAAAGTGTTGGTGGAATTTGTGTCGGCGAACCCAACCGGCCCGCTTCACGTAGGTCATGGCCGTCAAGCAGCATTGGGCGACGCCATTTGCAATTTGTTTGCCACGCAAGGCTGGTCCGTGTACCGCGAGTTTTATTACAACGACGCGGGGGTGCAAATCAACACCTTGGCCACGTCCACCCAATTGCGCGCGCAAGGCTTTAAACCCGGTGATTCACAGTGGCCAAGTGGCGAAAACGCTGCAGCTTACAACGGCGACTACATCCAAGACATTGCGCAAGATTTTTTGGCAAAGAAAACTGTCAAGTCGGACGACCGTGAATTTACGGGCAGTGGCGATCTGAACGACTTGAATGGCATGCGCGAATTTGCTGTAGCCTATTTGCGTCACGAGCAAGACCTCGACTTGAAAGCCTTCGACGTCAAGTTTGACAACTACTACCTTGAGTCCAGCCTGTACACCAGCGGACGCGTCGACGCAGCCGTCAAAAAACTCCAACAAGCCGGCAAGACCTACGAACAAGATGGCGCGCTGTGGCTCAAGTCCACTGACTATGGCGACGACAAAGACCGCGTCATGCGCAAAGGCGATGGCACCTACACCTACTTTGTGCCCGATGTGGCATACCACATAGCCAAATGGGAGCGCGGCTTTACCAAAGTGGTCAACATTCAAGGGACCGACCACCACGGCACCATTGCACGCGTGCGCGCTGGCTTACAAGCCGCTGGTGCTGGCATTCCAGAGGGCTACCCCGACTACGTGTTGCACACCATGGTGCGCGTCATGCGCGGGGGCGTAGAAGTGAAAATTTCTAAACGCGCTGGCAGCTATGTGACCTTGCGCGATCTCATTGAATGGACCAGCAAAGATGCGGTACGCTTCTTTTTACTCAGCCGCAAGCCAGACACCGAATACGTGTTCGACATTGATTTGGCCTTGGCTAAAAACAACGACAACCCGGTCTATTACGTGCAATATGCCCACGCACGCATTCACTCCATTTTGCGCACCTGGGGCGGCGATGTGGCCAGCTTGGGCCAAGTCGATTTGTCTAATTTAGAAAATCCCAAGGCTCAGGCCCTCATGTTGCTGTTGGCCAAATACCCGTCCATGCTCACCGATGCTGCGCAAGACTTTGCACCTCACGACGTGACGTTTTACCTCCGTGACTTGGCGGCCAGCTACCACAGCTACTACGATGCAGAGCGCATTTTGGTTGAAGAAGAACCGCTCAAGCTGGCACGCTTGGCCTTGGTTGCTGCCTGCGCACAAGTCTTGCAAAATGGTTTGAAAATCTTAGGTGTCTCCGCACCTGAGCAGATGTAAGCCGGATAGCCTTTTTTCGATATGATTTTGAGAACACTTCACAACATGACCCAATCCAACATCCAAAGCCAACGCGGCGGTACCTTGCTGGGCTTTGTTCTAGGCTTGGTCATTGGCCTCGTCATTGCCCTCGGTGTCGCCATGTACGTGACCAAAGTACCCACGCCATTTAGCAACAAGAACCAATCTCGCTCTGCCGATCAAGACGCGGTTGAAGCGCAAAAAAACAAAGATTGGAATCCAAACGCTGCGATTCAAAGCAAGCCCGCTGCGCCCGAGGCGCCTGCAGAAGGTACGACAACCCAATCCAGTGCCAGTGCGCCAGCAGTCACGGCCGACCCTTTGGCAGACATGATCAAAAAACAATCGCCAAGCGCTGCCCCCACAGCATCCGCGCCTACTGCTGCTACGTCGACACCCTCCACGCCTTCAAATGCCGCCAACGATCCTTTCACTTATTTTGTTCAAGCGGGAGCATTTAAATCTGCAAACGATGCCGATGCACAAAAAGCCAAACTTTCAATGATGGGCATTGAAGCCAAGGTCAGTGAACGTGAACAAGCCGGGCGCGCCATTTTTCGAGTTCGAAGCGGCCCTTTTGATGACAAAGAACAAGCAGAAAAAATCAAAGCACGCTTAGATGCCAATGGCATGGATGCTGCATTGGTTCGCGTACAACGCTAAGCCTAACGAAAACCTTATTTGATCAGGAGCACCCTATGAAACGCCGCGAATTTTCTTTGGCCAGTATGAGCGCCGCAGCAAGCATCAGTGGCCTGGTTTTAAGTACGCCTACTTTGGCGCAAGGCCCCGCCAAGTTTGTTGCGGGCAAAGACTTCACGAAGTTGGACCGCGCTGTTCCCACCGAAACTGAAGCTGGCAAAATTGAAGTGATTGAGTTTTTTTGGTACAGCTGCTCACACTGCAATGCTTTCGAACCTGCTTTTGCACAATGGGTGAAAAATGCACCCAAGGACGTGGTGGTGCGCCGCATACCCGTGGCCTTCAGAGAAGACTTCGCGCCACAGCAACGCTTGTATTTCTCGCTAGAAGCCATGGGCTTGCTAGACAAAATACATGGCAAAGTGTTTCACGCGATTCACGGCGAACGCTTGCCATTGAACACCGATGCCAGCATTTTGGCCTGGGTCGAAAAGCAGGGTGTTGATAAAAATAAATTTGCTGACACAGCCAAATCATTTGGTGTGGCCAGCAAACTCAAGCGGGCTGTTCAATTGCAAAATGATTTCAAAATTGAAGGCGTTCCTTCTTTGGGTATCGCAGGCAAGTACTACATCGACGGTACTTTGGCCGGCAGCATGGACCGCGCACTTCAAGTCACAGACTTTTTGTTGGCCCAAGTTCGACAAGGCCGCGCCTGATTCAAAGCAGGTGTTGCGCATC
>CANHXV010000087.1 GCA_947464665.1 Comamonadaceae bacterium | reverse complement strand
TGGGCATTTTGAGTCGTTTTCCACAAGACGCTCGAGAAATATGGGCGGCTTTGTGCCCCCAAATGCCACGTCCGCTTGCTCAGCCGTCAATCAATTGCCAACTTTGGCTGCCCGATAAAGGCGTCGCGCCCTCGGTGTCCCAAACCATTCGAACTTGGACCACAAAGCTGGATGCCCGTGTCAATGACATTCACATGGACGAGTCCTTTGAGGTACTGAACCGGCATGCCCAACGCGTGTTGTTTTTTGAAACGGCTCAAACCCACCACTCTACTTTGACAGAAGGCACTGCCGAACCCAGCGTTCAATCTATCGGCCTTTTGGGTTTGGGTCTTCCTCAGAGTTGGTACGAAGAGTCCCTGCAATCTCGGTCGATCCTTCTACAAGATTTTGTCAACCAGCATTTTGGCAAGGCAGATTTTTTGATCATGCCCTCACTTGCAGACACTGTGCCCGATTGGCAAACCGTGGAAATTGGTCTGCCCACTTTTGATCGAGCAGCCTTGTTTGCCATGCACCGCTACATGGGTTTTGTGAATTACCTTGGCCTGCCATCTCTCAATCTGCCCATTGGACGAGATGAACGGGGACGCGCCATCTGCGTGCAAGTGTTGGCCAGACCTTTTGCAGAGCATCAATTGCTCAATTTTGCCGAGCAATCCCCTTTTGTTTTTTGGAACCTCTGAACTCATGCCTAAAATTCAAGCTTCCAGCGCCCTCTCTCGGTTCAAAGTCATTGACCTGTCGCGCGTTCGCGCGGGGCCCAATTGCGTGCGCATCCTGACCGATTTTGGTGCAGATGTCATTCGTGTCGAACCCCCTCCTGGCGTCGACCCCAATGAAGCGATGTTTGCGGCCAATCGCAAGGGCGGGGACTTTCAAAATATCAATCGCAACAAGCGATCGATGACCCTCAATCTCAAAAAACCCGGCGCCAAGGAAGTCCTCATGCGCTTGGTGGCCGATGCAGATGTGGTGGTAGAAAACTGGCGTCCCGACGTCAAAAATAAACTCGGCCTCGATTACGAGTCTTTGGCCAAGGTCAACCCTCGCATCATTTTGGCCAGTATCTCTGGTTTTGGACAAGACGGCCCCTACGCGTGGCGACCTGGCTTCGATCAAATCATCCAAGGCATGGGCGGCTTGATGAGTGTCACGGGTGAGCCCGAACACGGCCCCATTCGCGCAGGCTTGGCGGTGGCCGATTTAAGTGCGGGTTTGTACTGTGCCTTGGGAATTTTGGTCGCTCTTTTAGAGCGTGAAGTTTCTGGCAAAGGCCAATGGGTGCACAGCTCCTTGTTGCATTCCCAAATTGCCATGATGGACTTCCAGATGGCACGCTACCTGAATGACGATGATGTGCCTGTGCAAGTGGGCAACAACCACCCCACCAGTTCGCCCATGGGCTTGTTTGACGCCAATGACGGTTGTTTCAATCTGGGCGCCTCAGGCGAGGGAAACTGGAAGCGGTTTTGCGATGTACTGAACAAGCCAGACTGGTACGCAGACCCCGAGTTTCAAACAGAACCCTTGCGTGTCAAACATCGAGATCGCTTAAATGCACAGATTGCGATAGAGTTCAAAAAGAATACAGTCAAACATTGGGTCGATCTGCTAAACCAAGTGGGTGTTCCTGCAGGCCCGGTTTATACGGTTCCTGAGGTCTTTGAAGATGAGCAAGTGAAACATTTGAAAGTCACCGAAACCTTGATGACAAACTTTGGCAAAGAAATTGCGTACATCACACAACCCGTGGTTTTGGAGCGAACGCCGTCACAAGTTGTGGCCCCCGCACCAGGATGGGGCGAACATACTGATGAAGTGCTCCGAGAAGCTGGTTATTCGGATGCAGAGATTCAACAATTTCACACGCAAGAGGTGGTTTGAAGATGGGTGCTATTCAAGTCACTCAAGAGCAGCACATCAGTGTGGTCACGATTGACGACGCTGAGCGTTACAACGCCATGAGCTTGTCGATGTGGATTGATCTCAAACAAGCTTTTGACACGATCGAAGGCGATGCCCAAGTTCGTGCCGTCATTCTGCGCGGCGCTGGTGAGAAAGCGTTTGTTTCAGGCGCCAACATCAGTGAGTTTGAAACACAACGGAATTCTGAAGCCTCTGTGGCCCACTACAACCAAAGCGTTGCGCAAGCACAAGAAGCCATTACACGTTGCAAAGTACCCGTGATTGCCGCCATCAGTGGCATTTGCTACGGCGGTGGTTTGGGCTTGGCTTTATCGTGTGATTTGCGCTACGCAAGTCCTGCGTCTAAGTTCCGCATGCCCGCGGCACGTTTAGGTTTGGGTTATGGTTACAAGGGCATGAAAAGCATTGTGCAAAACTTGGGACCCACGGCAGCCGCTGAGGCTTTTTATACCGCCAAAGTTTATGGAGCCTTAGAGGCCGCGCACATGGGCATTGTCAACGCAGTCCACGACAATGTGTTTGAGCACTGTGCTGAGATTGCACTTCAAATTTCACAAAACGCGCCTCTCACTGTTCAAGCCGCCAAACAGGCCATGCTGTGCATTGCAGATGGCGATACATCTCAAATTTCGCGTATCGATCAGGCCGTTGATACGTGTTTTAAAAGCAGCGACTATGCCGAGGGCCGAAAGGCTTTTGCAGAGAAACGGCTACCCAAGTTCACCGGCCATTGAATTTCAAACCACCCATGGAGAAGAAGATGAAGTCTATAAAAACCCTACTTTCGATCGTGCTAACACTGGCTGCAACCGCGGCCTTGGCGGTGGGGCCATCCCCAGCGCCTATGAAACAAAAAGAAGTACTCACCATTGGCTATGTCAAGGTGGGTCACTTGTCTCCCATGCTCATGCTCGAAGAAGAGCTCAAGAAGCTCAACATCGAAGTCAAACGCGCTGAGTTTGTTCGCTATGCCGATGCACGCACAGCCTTGTTGTCTGGCTCTGTCGATGTATCTGCAGTGGGCCCAGGCGATTTGGCCATTGTGGCGGCTCAAGGCAGCAAGAACTTGATTGGCCTGACAGGCGTTGGCAGCTCTTCCAAATTTTTAGTCGTCCGTAAGGGCGTGAAGATTGACGATTGGGCTGATATCAATGGCAAAAAAATTGCTATTGCACCGGGATCTGCTGTTTGGTTCCAGTGGGCCATGACCCTGATTGAAAAAAATATCCCCTACACCGCGTTCTCTCCTGTGAATGTTCAGGGTGGTGGTACGGCCTTTGTTCAAGCCATGAAGCGCGGCGACATCGATGCCATGGTGTTGTGGGAGCCCTTTGAATCGCAAGCTGTTGCCGAAGGCGATGCTTACTTTGCAACCAAACTCGACTACAGCCAGTCCCGTTCTGTGGGCGCTGAGTTGGGCATGCTGGCTGCTTCACGCGAAGCCATGACAACCAAAAAAGATTTGGTACAACGCTTCTTGTGGGCTTACCTCAAAGTAGAAGAGCAAATGGCCAAGAACAATGACATGTTTGCCGATGCTTATTCCAAATACACAGGTTTGCCATTGAACGTGACCAAAGAGTCAGCCAAGATCATCAAGCTGGGTGGCGTCTTGACCAAAGAGCAAGTTAGTCGTTTGGCCGAGGCTGCTTTCAAACAAGGCATCGTACAAAAAGACGTGACCAAAGAGGCTGCCGACTTATACGACGACAGCATGGCCAGAGAAATCAAGAAGTAATCTCAGGGGAACACTATGAAGACGACGGTTCATTTCAAGCAACTGATGCTCGGATTGGTGATTCCAACCGTCGTCGTCGTCTTGTGGCAAGTGACGGGCAGCATGCCTGGTATGGCCGGCATACTGCCCACACCACTGTTGGTGCTCGAGGGTTGGCACAGCTGGATTTTTGCCAAACCAGGCATGGGGCTTAACCCCTACCTGGGCACTTGGTTGGCCAATGTGGAGTACTCCTCCATGCGAGTCGCGCAGGGCTTTACGCTCGCTGCGCTCGTTGGTGTGCCGCTAGGCTTGTTGATTGGTTGGAGTAAATTCATCTCACAGATGTTCGACCCCATGATTCAAAGTCTGCGCCCAATTCCCATCACAGCTTGGTTGCCTTTTTCAATTGCAGTATTCGGTATTCGCGATATTGGCTCAATTTTCTTAATTTTTCTGGGTGGCTTCTACGCCATCGTGGTCAATACCACTCAAGGCGCTCGCGATGTTGACCGTAACCTAGTGCGAGCTGCATTGATGATGGGCGCCAGTCGAACTCAACTGCTTCTTCGCGTTGTATTGCCTGCTGCCATGCCGTCCATTTTTACAGGCTTACGCATTGGTTTAGGCATTTCTTGGACAGCGGTGATCGTCTCTGAAATGGTGGCAGTCAAATCGGGCTTAGGTTATGTTTTGTGGGACGCCTACTATGTGGGGCGCATGGACATTGTGCTGGCAGACATGGTATCGATAGGCGCTATGGGTTACATCAGCGATCGCATCATTGTTTTCATCGAACGCAAGATGCTGGTATGGCGGATTTTGCAAAGTCACTGAAATTCTTATGTCAAATATCTCTGTTAAAGACCTTTGTAAAACCTATCCAGGCCAGCCTCCGGTCAAGGCACTCGATCGAATTGACCTGGAAGTGCCGCCTGGCGAATTTGTCGCTTTACTGGGCCCTTCTGGCTGCGGCAAGTCCACCCTGCTCAATCTGATTGCTGGCTTTGAATCTCCCACCTCAGGTGTCTTACAGGTTGAGCAAAAAGCAGTGCTAGCGCCAGGGCCAGATCGAGGTGTGGTTTTTCAAGAAGCAGCTTTATTTCCTTGGTTGACTGTTTGGGAAAACGTCGTCTTTGGCCCCAAAGTACAAGGCTTGCCCAAAGCCGAATACGAGGAACGCGCCAACGAGATGATCAGCATTGTGGGTTTGCAGGACTTCAAAAACCACCTGCCTGTGCAGCTCTCAGGCGGTATGCGCCAACGTGTGGGTATAGCGCGCATTCTCACCTTGGGCTCTCGTGTTTTGTTGATGGACGAACCCTTTGGTGCGCTCGACGCGCAAACTCGATTAACCATGCAAGAGCTTTTGCTGTCGGTCTGGCAAAAACTCAAACCCACCATCATCTTTGTGACACATGACATCGATGAAGCCATTTTTTTATCTAACACCATTTACGTCATGTCAGCCCGACCTGGCCGCATCCAATCCAAACTGGTTGTGCCCTTAGCACGTCCGCGTACCGTGGCAGATACCGCGAGCGAGGCCTTCAGTGCCATGAAGCTCGAGATCCTTAACCTTATTCGACACACTCATGGCTAATCCACGTATTCCCTATCGCTTTTCTAACGAAGGCCCCCAACTGCTTGCCCCCAAAGAAGGCGCCATCTTGGTCCACTTGGTGGTGAATGTGGAGCACTGGCAATTTGAAGCCAGCATGCCGCGCACCATCATCACACCCCCTCACGGCAAAGAAACTGTGCCTGATGTGCCTAACTTTAGCTGGGCCGATTACGGCATGCGTGCTGGCTTGCCCCGCATCATTGACGCCATCAGCAAACGCGGTTTACCTGCCTCCACCAGCTTCAATGCGGGTGTGATTCAAGCTTATCCGCGTGCTGCTGAAGCCATGCACAAAGCGGGTTGGGAATTCATTGGCCACGGCGTTCATCAAAAAGCACTCAACCATACCGATGGCGAGGAAGGGCAAATTGTGGCCTGCCTTGACATGATTGAGGCTTTTACTGGCAAGCGACCCAAAGGTTGGCTCAGTCCAGGCCTTCGCGAGTCGCATGACACACCCGATATTTTGAAAAAGCTTGGCATTGAATACGTCTTTGACTGGGTGGTTGACGATGTGCCGCATTGGATGCACACCAAGCACGGCCCGATGATGTCCCTTCCTTACAACCTAGAACTGAATGACTCCATCATTTATGCAGTGGAAAAACACAGCTCCAACGAAATGTTTCAACGCCTGTCCAACACGCTGAGTTTGTTCAAACGCGAAAGTTTGAAACAGCCACGTGTATTGGCTTTGGGCTTGCACCCGCATTTAATTGGCGTACCGCATCGTTTTGAAAGCTTCGAAAAAATGCTCGACTTGCTAATGGCCACACCTGAAGTTTGTTTTATGACAGGTGAAAAAATGTCCCAGTGGTATTCGTCTCAAGTACCCGCCCCCTCCAACTGATTACCACTACACAGAGATTCCACATGAATTTAGAACTAACAGGGCAACGCGTCCTCATCACGGGTGGGTCCAAAGGCATTGGTTTGGCCATTGCGCAAGCGTTTGCTGCAGAAGGTGCCGTGCCCATTTTGGTTTCGCGCGACCAAGCCAATTTGGCGCATGCATTGCAAGCTATCAAAGCAGCGCATCACATCACACCTGAAATCATTGAAGCTGACTTGAGCCTGCCAGGCTCCGCTGAGACGCTGTTTCAAAAGGTCGGCGAGGTCGATGTGTTGGTCAACAACGCAGGCGCCATTCCAGGCGGCAACATCCACGACATCACGGAGCAACGCTGGCGTCAGGCTTGGGATCTCAAACTCTACAGCTACATTAATTTGACACGCGCTTATTTACCCAGCATGGAAAAACGCGGCAAAGGGGTCATCGCCAACATCATCGGCATGGCCGGTGCAGCGCCGCGCTATGAATACATTTGCGGCTCTGCGGCCAACGCAGCCTTGATCGCATTCACACAAGGTTTAGGGGGTGGTACGGTGCGTCAAGGCGTTCGTGTTTTTGGCATCAACCCATCACCTACTCGGAGCGATCGCATGCAAGGCATGTTGCAACAACAAGCCACAAGCAAACTGGGCGATGCCTCGCGCTGGCAAGAGCTAACCTTGGGAATGCCTTTTGGTCGCATGGCCGAGCCAGATGAAATTGCCAAACTGACTGCCTTTTGTGCATCCCCCCTGTGCAGCTACCTCAGCGGTAGCGTGATCAACGTTGACGGTGGTCAGATGTTCACCACACCCAGTAAATAATTTATGAGTCCCCAAAATTTTCCTGAACTGCGCGAAGGCGTTCGCCAAGTTGTCTCTGCTTTTGATTCACGCTATTGGCAAGAGGTCGATGAGGCCCGCGCTTTCCCCGAAAAATTTGTCACTGCCTTGACCGAGGCTGGTTGGCTATCCGCTCTCATTCCAGAAGAATATGGCGGCTCCAACTTGAGCCTGATAGAAGCCAGCGTCATCATGGAAGAAATCAATCGCGCCGGTGGCAATTCAGGTGCTTGCCATGGCCAGATGTATGTCATGGGTTGCGTCGTTCGACACGGCTCAAAAGCACAGAAAGATGCTTTATTGCCCAAGATTGCGTCGGGTGAGTTGCGCATGCAGTCGATGGCCGTCACTGAACCCACAACCGGCTCAGACACCACCCAACTTAAAACCATGGCAGTGCGCCAAGGCGATCACTATGTGGTGAACGGTCAGAAGGTGTGGACTTCGCGTTTGCAACATTCCGATTACATGCTTTTGTTGGCCCGAACCACACCCCTTGCAGAAGTAAAGAAAAAGTCAGAGGGCCTGTCTGTATTCTTAGTGGACTTGCGTGAAGAAGTGGGCAAGACCATCACCGTCAAACCTATTCGAAATATGGTCAACCACGAGACCAATGAGATCTTCATCGACAACCTGCGCATTCCGGTAGAAAACCGCATTGGCGAAGAAGGCCTAGGCTTAAAATACATTTTGGATGGCTTGAATGCCGAGCGAATTTTGATTGCTGCAGAATGTATTGGTGATGGTTATTGGTTTGTCGATCGAGCCACTGAATACGCCAAGCAACGCGTCGTATTTGGCCGTGCCATTGCACACAATCAAGGCGTTCAATTTCCCATTGCTAAAGCCCACATCAATGTCGAAGCGGCCAGCTTGATGCGCTACGAAGCAGCTCGCCTGTTTGATGCAGGCCTGCCTTGCGGCGCGCAAGCCAACATGTCTAAACTTTTGGCAGCAGACGCTTCTTGGGAAGCCGCCAATGTCTGCTTGCAAACCCATGGTGGTTTTGGTTTTGCCGCCGAATACGACATTGAACGTAAATTCCGTGAAACGCGTTTGTACCAAGTAGCCCCTATCTCAACCAACTTGATTTTGTCTTACGTGGGTGAGCATGTTTTGGGCATGCCCAAGTCTTACTGAGTCTTACTAAGCACCACTATGTCAAAGTCTGAATTGCCTGTTTACACTACCCTTGATTGCAAACAAGTCAGCGCCCACGTGCTTCAAGTTTGCATGAACCGTCCTGAAGTGGGCAATGCACTGAACACCCAAATGGCGTTAGACATGCTGGACTTGTGGACGCGCTTGACCGATATTCCCGGCGAGA
>CANHXV010000086.1 GCA_947464665.1 Comamonadaceae bacterium | reverse complement strand
TGAACAAGACCCCCGCAGCCGCGTGGCGGCAGAAACGCTGACCAACACAGGCTTGGTGGTTTTGGCCGGTGAAATCACCACCAACGCACACGTTGACTACATCCAAGTGGCGCGCGACACGATCAAGCGCATTGGCTACGACAACACCGAATACGGCATTGACTACAAAGGCTGCGCGGTCATGGTTTGCTACGACAAGCAGTCCAACGACATCGCTCAAGGCGTGAACCATGCTTCTGACGACCACCTCAACACGGGCGCTGGCGACCAAGGTTTGATGTTCGGTTATGCCTGCAACGAAACCCCCGACCTCATGCCTGCGCCCATTTACTACGCGCACCGCTTGGTCGAGCGTCAAGCACAATTGCGCAAAGACGGCCGCTTGCCCTTCTTGCGCCCCGATGCCAAAAGCCAAGTCACCATGCGCTATGTCGACGGCAAGCCCCACAGCATTGACACCGTGGTCTTGTCAACACAGCACAGCCCCGACCAAAGCGAGTCGGCCACCAAAATGAAGGCCAGTTTCAACGAAGCCATCATTGAAGAAATCATCAAGCCTGTGTTGCCCAAAGAGTGGCTCAAAGACACCAAGTACCTGATCAACCCTACAGGTCGTTTTGTGATTGGTGGCCCTCAAGGCGATTGTGGCCTGACGGGTCGCAAAATCATTGTGGACACTTATGGTGGCGCTTGCCCGCACGGTGGTGGTGCTTTCTCAGGCAAAGATCCTTCTAAGGTGGATCGCTCTGCGGCTTATGCGGCCCGTTATGTGGCCAAAAATATTGTGGCGGCGGGTTTGGCGACACAGTGCCAAATTCAAGTGGCTTACGCCATTGGTGTGGCGCGCCCCATGAATGTGACGATTTACACAGAAGGCACTGGCGTGATCTCTGACGAGAAAATTGCCGCACTGGTGAACGAGCACTTTGACCTGCGCCCTAAAGGCATCATTCAAATGCTCGACCTGCTGCGGCCCATTTACGCCAAGACAGCGGCTTATGGCCACTTTGGTCGTGACGAACCCGACTTCACATGGGAGCGTACCAACATGGCAGCTACCTTGCGTGCGGCCGCAGGTTTGAAGTGATGGTTGGAGGGTCTTATTGAACGGGGTTTTCCAAAACGCCAATCCCGTCAATTTCAACGCGCACCACATCGCCCGACTTTAAATATTTGGGCGGTGTGAAGCCAATGCCCACACCCACGGGTGTGCCGGTGGCAATGACATCACCGGGGTACAAGGTAATCCCTGCACTCAGTGTTTCAATGAGAGTGGGAATGTCAAAAATCAAATCGGGCGTGGCGGCATTTTGCCGCTCTTCGCCATTCACATAGCAACGCACGTGGGTGTTTTGGCCGTCCATCTCGTCGGCACTCACAAGCCATGGGCCCATGGGGCAAAACGTATCGAATGATTTGCCCATGTGCCATTGCATGTGCTTGTTTTGCCAATCGCGGGCTGTGATGTCGTTGACGATGGTGTAACCCCAAACGTGCTGCATGGCGTTGGCTTTGGTGATGCCTTTGCCGCCTTTGCCAATGATCACCGCCAACTCGGCTTCGTAGTCAATGGCCGTTGACACTTTGGGCATTTCGATGGCTTCGCCAGTGGCAATCACGCACTCTGGCACTTTGGTAAAAATGATGGGCTCTGCGGGAATTTCACCGCCAGCTTTGGCACTGCTGTCAAAACCACTGCGCGCAAATTCTTTGGCATGTGCGTGGTAGTTTTTGCCCACACAAAAGATGTTACGGCGGGGATGTGGCAGGGGTGCGCGCAATTGCACGTCTTTCAGAGCAATCGCTGCACTTTGTTGGGGCAACGGCTCTCCACTAGACAGTCTGTCTACGAGTGTGAGGGCACCCAGTTCGCGATCGGCCAGGGGCAGATCAAAGGGTGTGACGGTCATCGAATCTTGTGACACCCAACCCACATGTGGTTGGTCCTGATAAAAAAATGCAGCAATACGCATGGTGAAGCACTTAAAGTGAAAAATGAATCAGCCGCTATTGTGACGCTTTGCGCAAATTCTGGCGGCAAGCCCAATTCACTGACCCATAGCACCCGTGTGACAGAGGTTCATGCAGAAAAGAATATGCAGTGTTAGAGTGCGTTACATGACCCAAGGGCTGACTGACATCGCAGGAGACTCCATGAAACCATATCCCCACTCACGACCCACCGACACCGCTCGACGTCAACTGTTGGGCACCTCGCTTGCACTTTTGGGCAGCCTGAGTTTGAACTTCGCTTTGACGTCCAACGCACTCGCACAAACGGCCCCTTATCCCAGCAAATCCATCACCATGATCGTGCCCTTCCCACCAGGTGGCTTGGCAGACATCGTGGCTCGTCCTGTGGCTGAAGCCATGAGCCGTGAACTGGGTCAAGCTGTCATCATTGAGAACAAAGGCGGCGCGGGTGGCGGCATTGGCATGGGTCTGGCGGCGCGTTCCAAGCCCGACGGCTACACTGTTCTTTTGGCCTTGTCGTCATTGACAGTGATACCTGAAGCCGATGCCTTGTTGGGCCGCAGTCCCATGTTTCTGTTGAACGAGTTGCGCCCCATTGCACGCTATACCGCCGATCCTACTGTCTTGGCTGTGCGTGCCGATGCGCCTTGGAAAACTGTCAAAGAATTTGTCGAAGATGCACGCAAACGTCCTGGCGCCATCAATTACGGCTCCTCTGGCAATTACGGCACCATGCATGTACCCATGGAAATTCTGGCGCAAACCGCTGGCATCAAAATGACCCACATTCCTTTTACCGGCGCTGGCCCGGCGGTGGTGGCCATGTTAGGCGGACAAATTGACGCCTTGTCGACAGGCCCCGCCACGGTATTGCAGCACGTGAAGGCTGGCAAAATTCGTGTGCTGGGCCACTGGGGCAACGGCGCATTGGCTTCCATGTCCGACGTGAGCAGCTTGAAGGATTTAGGCTTCAACGCGGAGTACGCACAGTGGTCAGGTTTGTTCATTCCCAGCGGCACACCCGAGCCCATCGCGCAGCGCTTGCGAGCGGCGGCCAAAGCGGCGGCACTTGATACCAAAGCCCGAGACATCATTCAAAACACCGGTAGCCCCGTGCAGTATTTGGACAGCCCCGATTTTGAAAAATATGTTCAAGCAGATGCCAAACGCATGACCGACGTGGTCAAAAAAATCGGTAAAGTGGAATAAGCCACTGAGCCACCTTCTTCACGCCTTCAAAAATATTTAGAAATCTCGGAGACTCTCATGACAACTTTTAGACAATCCAATCAGTCAAATCGGACTGCCACGCAAGCGATTGAGAAACCCTCTAAAGCGCGCCGCAACATGGGACTTGCCTTGGCAAGTTTGCTATTCGTGGGAACAGGCATATTTTTATCGCAGCAAGCCCATGCTCAAAACTACCCCAATCGTCCCGTCAAAATCATCGTGCCATTCGCGACGGGCGGCCCAGCCGACAACTATGCTCGTTTCATCGCGCAGCGCTTGCAGGAGAATTTAGGTCAAAACTTTGTGGTTGACAACAAGCCCGGTGCAGGTTCGGTCATTGGCACAGACTTGGCGGCCAAAGCTGCGCCCGATGGTTACACCTTGCTGCTCATGTCCAACACGCAAACGGTTAACGAAACACTCATTCCCAACAAACCATATGGTTTGATGAAAGACTTTGTGGGCGTGGCCCCCATCAACTATTCTGATTTGGTGTTGGTGGTCAACCCCAGCAAAGGCATGAACACTTTGGCCGATGTCATCCGTGTCGCCAAAGCAGAACCTGGTAAATTGAACTACGCATCTTCTGGCCCTGGCACGCCCTATCACATGGCTGGTGAATTGTTCAAAAGCATGGCCAAGATCGACATGGTGCACGTGCCCTACAAAGGTAGCTCAGGCGCTCGCACCGATGTACTGGGCGGCCAAGTCGACATGATGTTTGACGCTGTCACCACCATGACCGAGCAAGTCAAAGCTGGCAAAGTAAAAGCTGTAGGCGCCACTGGCAAAGTGCGCTCCGATGTCTTGCCCGATGTGCCCACCTTGAGCGAAGCCGGTGTAGCAGGCTATGAAGCCACCATTTGGCTTGGCGTCATGGCGCCCAAAGGCACGCCCAAAGCCATTGTCGACAAGCTCAATGAATCCGTTTCTAAAATTGCGTCACAAGCAGATGTGAAACAGCAGTGGGCCAAACAAGGCGCGGTCCCTTTGGTCATGAACCCTGTGGTGTTTGACAAATATTTGCAAGACGACATTGCCAAATGGGCCGGTGTGATCAAGTCAGCCAACATCAAATTGGATTAATTGTTTTGACGCGCTTTATTCATTTGCTTAGCGGTGGCGCCGCACAAGGCTTGGTCAACGCTTTAAAAGCTTCGGTTGAATCCACAACTGACACGCAAGTCTCTTGTACTTTCGGTGCAGTTGGCTTGATGAAGCAAAAGCTCTTGGAGGGTGCGCCAAGCGATGTGATCATTTTGACCGCAGCCCTCATCGAGCAGCTCACAGCTTCAGGGCATGTTTTGGGGGGCAGTACACGTCATTTGGGGCTCGTCAAAACAGGGGTGGCTGTTAAGAGCGGCACGCCTTGGCCGCAAGTTGAAACTGCTGCGCAATTGAAGGCTGCCATGTTGGCTGCTACTGGCATTTATTGTCCCGACCCCCAGTTGTCCACGGCAGGCATTCACTTTATGAAGGTTCTCCATGGTTTGGGCATTGCCGGCACAGTGACTAGCAAACTGCACGCCTACCCCAACGGCAATGCTGCCATGAATGCCATGGCAGCGTGCGAAGATTCGCATGTGATGGGTTGCACGCAGGTGACTGAAATTTTGATAACCGCTGGGATTGATTTGGTAGCCAACTTGCCACTCGAATTTGAATTGGCCACCATGTACACCGCAGGTGTTCGGTCGACCAGCACCTGTGCTGCTGAGGCGCAGATCATGATTGACATGTTGACCAGCCCAGAGCATGCCTCGCTTCGCGCCAAGGGCGGATTTTTACCTGTGGCCTAAACCGGTTCAAGAGCTAAAACCCGTTTTAGGCCAGTGCTGCTTTTGCTAAGTTGTCTGGCGTCATAGGTAACTGCCGAACACGCACACCCACTGCGTGAAAAACCGCATTGGCAATGGCTGCGCTCGTCGGGCCTTGTGTGGCTTCTCCCGCACCCAATGGCGAATTAAGCTTTTCAGCATTTTCAGAATTGCTCGGCATGAGGTGCACTTGGACCTCGGGCACTTCGCTGAAACGCAAGATGGGATAGGCATCCCAACTCGTACTGGTGATATTTTTTGAATCCCAATGTGCTTGCTCTTTCAAAGCCCAACTGGTCGATTGAATGGCGCCGCCTTCCAATTGCGAGATGGCACCGTCGGCATGGATGATTTCACCGATATCGGCGACCACCCATAAATTGCGAACATTCACTTGGTGCGTCACTTCTACTTCTGCCACCACGGCGCAATAAGCGCCTTTGCTTTTGTATCTTGCATAGGCCATACCTAAGCCCCAGCCTTCTTTTTGCATCACGCTTTGCCTGCGCTTTAACCAGTTCACTTGATTTGCCAATGATTTGATCACAGCGATGGCACGCGGATCTTCTAACTTGCTCAAGCGAAATGCGACGGGGTCGAGACCTTGGTCATGCGCAATTTCATCCATGAAGCTTTCGCAAGCAAACACATTGGCATGTGCACCCAAACCCCTCATGGCCGAAGTTCTCAATGGCAAACCCAACAAGCGATGCGCATTCACTTTCACATGCGTGCTGGTGTAAGGCGGTACGGCATTGCGTTCTGCGCCAGCGCCCGCAGCTGCTGCCACGTTGATCGGCTCGAGCACAGGAAATTTTTTGTCGGTTTGCCAACTGTCTTTGAAGGCCGGCGTGGCCGCGCGACCAGGTCTTGAACTGTGGCCTTGACTCCACACATCGTGTTGCCAAGTCAGCAACTCGATGCCGCTGCTTTCAGTTACTTGGCTGTTCAGCTTTGCATCTGTGTTGACCTGTACCGTGGCTTGTAATCTCACACGCATTGCAGGCGCCATCGGCGAATGTTGCATCTCTTCCTCGCGCGTCCATTGCACGCGCACACAGCTTCCTGGTACTTGCTGAGCCAACCACGCTGCATCGTAGGCTACATCATCTGCTCCGTTGTGTCCGTAACAGCCGGCACCGCGCATGTGTTGCACTTCAACCTGCTGTGCATCCACACCAAACGCCAGCGCCAAATCTTGGCGCAAAGGAAAAATGCCTTGCGTGTGGCTCCACACTTTCAAGCCACTGTGGACAGCTGCAGATTCCCAGATGGCTACTGCCACACTGGGCCCTATCGAACCATGATGCAAAGCGGGCCTGAAGTATTCAGCTTCATAAACCTTGGCATTCTTGCTAGCCACAGGCATCTGCCCTGCTTCATGAAAAACCTGCGAATCGATCGAAGGCGCAATTTCGAACAAATCCACGCCGCCCTCGCGGCAAGCAGGCAGCGCTTGCACATCCCATCTCAGCAAGCGCTGCAACTTTGTGGCAGCCTGCTCAGCCAATTCCTCTGTGGCGGCCACAACTCCCACCAAACTCCCATCGCAAAACGCCTTGACACCTTCAGGCAAAGTAGCCGCTGCGTCCTGCCAAGATTCAGCTTTCAACGAGCACAGCAAACCTGGCCCTCTTACCACCTTACCAAACAACCAATCAATGTTGCTCTGACCCCCATTGTTTTTAAGGGGAGGCAGATCAAAACCAATCCCGAGGTCGTGCAGGAAGATGGGCTTGCCACGGACAAGCGCTTCGATGTCGTCGCGGCCATCTTTGAGGTTCAATGCAGTTGACTGGGTGGGCGCTGTGACATCGATGAGCAGCAGAGGATCAATCTGTGAATGAAGTTCAGCATAAGTCTTGCAAGCGTGCGACTTCAAAAGCTTTGCAGCATGTGCGCATGCTTGCCTGATGGCCGTGCCTGAATCTTGGACAGACAAGCTGCCAGACGTCATGCCTTCATCGGGGCTGTACTTTGTGTTCGCAGCTTCAATTTGAACACTGGCCACTGGTACACCCAGTTCATGTGCTGCCATCAGCTTGAGAGCATGCACGATGCCTTGACCTAATTCAGCTTTGCCTGTGAAAATGGTCACTGCACCAGTGGACTCAAAACGCAACCACTGCGACAAGAAAGGATTGGTTTTCAAACTGACCGAGGGCGTCGACAACTGACTCATGCTGGCACCTCAGGTTTGGCTATTTTCAAACCACATTGAAGAGCCGCTTTTTGCACAGCTTTCAGCACGCGATTGTGTGTGCCGCAGCGACAAAGGTGCGGCTCTAAAGCTTCGCGAATTTGTAGATCAGAAATAGTGCCATGTGCATTCATCAGCAAGGCCGTCGCGCTGATCAGCATGCCACTGGTGCAATAACCGCACTGCGCGGCTTGCTCCTCAATAAATGCTGATTGGAGTGCTCTCAAAAAGGGCGTGCTGGGCAAGTCGAAATTAATTGCAGACTCCAGCGTGGCCATACTTCGACCCACCAAAGCCTCGGTCGGTAACTGACATGTTGGCTTTGATTGACCATCGATCAAAACATGACAAGCACCGCATTGCTCTTGGCCGCAGCCATATCGAGTGGCGGTCAAACCCATGTGGTTGCGCAAGGTTTGGAGCACATTGCCCCCTGCATCTGAGGCCCAAATGACTGAGTGGCCATTGACCTTTGTTTCGATTTGCTTGGCTGACATAGACTTTCTTTTTCAGAAAAAACCCCTGATTTCACCCCCAATATAAATTGAAGCTCTTGAAATTACTTCAATTGCCCTTATGATTAGCACTCGCAGGAGATGAGTGCTAACAAGTTCAGCACCCTCCGATGAACCCTTAAGTATTCAATTTTGAATGCTTTTTGTTTTAAACCTTGTTTCATATTTAGGAGATGCAATGAAACTACGTCCTCTCGGCGATCGCGTGATCGTTAAACGTGTCGAAAGCGAAACCAAAACGGCCTCTGGCATCGTCATTCCTGACGCAGCAGCAGAAAAGCCTGATCAAGGCGAAGTCTTGGCTGTCGGCCCAGGCAAGCGCAATGACAAAGGCGACGTTGTTGCCATGAACGTGAAAGTCGGCGACCGCGTGTTGTTCGGCAAATACAGCGGCCAAACCGTCAAGGTCATGGGAGATGAGCTGTTGGTCATGAAAGAAGAAGACCTGTTCGCGGTCGTTGAAACTAAATAACTTGCGGGAAAGACCGAACAACACGCGAAGCGCGTGTTCGCTCTGTCCCCAACCAATCAATCTTTAAGGAATATCAAAATGGCAGCAAAAGACGTAATTTTCGGCGGCGAAGCCCGCGCACGCATGGTTGAAGGCGTGAACATTTTGGCCAACGCGGTCAAAGTAACTTTGGGCCCTAAGGGTCGCAATGTGGTGCTCGAGCGCTCTTTCGGCGC
>CANHXV010000085.1 GCA_947464665.1 Comamonadaceae bacterium | reverse complement strand
CCCAATCGACTTGCGGGTTGCGGGCCATCAGGGCGCGCAAAGGGATGGCGCCGAGGTCATCTGTGCGAATGCTGGACGAAGCGCCGCCATATCGACCGAAGGGTGTCCGGATGGCGTCGCAAATGAAGGCTTGTGTGATGTTGCTGCTCATGGTTTTACTTTTAAAGAGTTCGTCATTTCAAGAATCATGCAATATAGTGCACGCCCCACCTTAATTCAAGCCCTGATTCCACCTAGGCGACAATCGGCGCATGCTGATACAACCTTCTCAAGCCGATGTGCGGCGATTTTTTTGTGGGGCTTATGCCAAATCTCGATCTGGGACCAAACTGGAACCCATTGAAATGTTGGCCAGCCAATGGATCGATGAACATCCTGAGTACCACGCCGAGTTGGCCGATGTCGATGCCGCTCTCGCAGCCATGCTAGATGTGAACCCTGCTCGGGACAATCCTTTTTTGCATCTGTCCATGCACTTGTCCATCAGCGAGCAATGCAGCATTGACCAGCCACGCGGTATTCGCCAGGCTGTTGAATTAATCAGTCACAAGAAACAGTCTTTGCACGAGGCGCATCACGCCACCATGGAATGCTTAGGGCGCATGATTTTTGAGAGCCAGCGCGCAGGCAAAATGCCGGACGGCAATGTTTACATTGAATGCGTGCAAAGGCACGCGACCCAAGACTGAAAAAGTTCAGCGGAATTTAGACTGCGGCACGGTCTTCAATTCGCCATCCAAGGACGCAATGTAAGCAGCCATTGCTTTCAGCTCATTGTTGGTGTATTGCTTGGCAATACCGCCCATGACGCCATTTGCGCGGCCCCAAGTGGCTTGGTTTTCAGTCTTGTAAGACTTCAAAGCCACAAACAAAAAGTCTTTGTGCTGACCGGCAATTTTGGGGTAGCTGGGGTCAATCGGCTTGGAAAAACTCTCGCCGTGACAAGACACACAAGCCCCTTTTTTCAGTAACTCGGCAACCTTGGCATCGGGGGCTTTGACCGCGGCAGTTTTGGCGCCGTCAACCACGCCATGCTGCGCGTAATAAGCAGAAATATCTGCAATGTCTTGATCCGTCAGGCTTGCAGCAATACCCCGCATGGTGGGATGCTTGCGATCACCTTTTTGGTAGGCGCTCAAAGAAGAGGCGATGTATTTGGCGTTTTGACCGGAGATCATCGGAACGCGGTACACCTCAGGAAAGCTGGCCTGGTAACCTTTGATGCCGTGGCAACCAATGCACATGGCAATCTTGGCTTCGCCAGCTTTGGCGTTGCCCTGCACGTCTTGAGCGTGGGCGGAAAAAACGGTCGCTGAAGCGACAGTTATAGCGATCAATGAGGATAACAAAGCGTTCATTTTGCGAGCACAATCAAACTAAGACTGATGAAAATCAATGCCGGATTATATCGAGTGAGCCTACTCAATCCTGACTTTTGTCATTTCTACTAACTTTTAATCCACTTTTGCAGCCAATTATGAAATTCCAAGGGACTGAAAACTACGTTGCCACACAAGATTTGAAGCTGGCCGTCAATGCCGCTATCACCTTAAAGCGCCCTCTGCTGGTGAAAGGCGAGCCCGGAACGGGTAAAACCATGTTGGCTGAAGAGGTGTCAGAAGCCTTGGGCCTGAAACTTATTCAGTGGCACATCAAATCAACCACCAAAGCGCAGCAAGGCTTGTACGAATACGACGCCGTCAGCCGTCTGCGAGACAGCCAACTGGGCGATGAAAAAGTCAAGAACATCGAAAACTACATTATCAAGGGCGTGTTGTGGCAAGCCTTCACCGCAGATGAGCCTGTGGCCATTTTGATTGATGAGATCGACAAAGCCGACATCGAGTTTCCAAATGACTTATTGCGCGAAATTGATCGCATGGAGTTTTATTGCTACGAAACCCGCCAGTTGATCAAAGCCAAAACGCGGCCCGTGGTGTTTATCACTTCAAACAATGAGAAGGAATTACCCGACGCCTTTTTGCGCCGCTGTTTCTTTCACTACATCAAGTTCCCAGAAGCCGACACCATGAAACAAATTGTGGATGTGCACTTTCCGAATTTGAAAAAAGAGCTACTGGCTGTAGCCTTGAAAAACTTTTACGATGTGCGCGGTTTGCCAGGCTTGAAAAAGAAGCCTTCCACCAGCGAACTGCTCGACTGGCTCAAACTGTTGGTGGCTGAAGACATTCCATTAGAAGCCCTGCAAAGTGCCGACCAAAAAGTCAGCGTTCCGCCGCTGGTGGGTGCCTTGCTGAAAAACGAACAAGACGTCAGCTTGTTTGAAAAGTTGGTTTTCATGAACCAGCGCAACCGCTGAGTACCATTCAATGACCCGCAACTTACTTTTTGAAGGCATTTCAGACGCCCTTGGCTTTGTGGGTGGCGCCTTGGTGGGCTTTTGGGTGGGCCGTTTACTAGGTTGGAATATTTTTGCTGCGGGCTACGGCTACGAAAGCATTGGCGGCATTGTTTTGGTGGGCTTAGGCGGTGGCTTGGGTTTGCAATTGGCTCGCCGCTGGCAAGCCAGCCAACAAGCCAAGTCAGAGTCTGGTCTTGATACAAAAGAAGATCTGAAAGACAAGTGATGAGCGCACCCCATTCTTTCCTTCAAGAAACTCAGCTCTTGGGCAAGCATGTCCAGTTGGTACCCCTTTCGATGGTGCATCACGATGCTCTGATTGAAGCCGTGAAGGATGGCGAGCTTTGGCGGCATTGGTACACCTTCATTCCCACGCCCGAAAAAATGGCCGACGAAATATCGCGCCGCTTAAGTTTGCATCAACAAGGCAGCATGTTGCCCTTCACAGTTTTGCAAGACGGCAAGGCTGTGGGCATGACCACTTACATGAACATTGATGCGCCCAACAAACGCCTTGAGATTGGCTCCACCTGGTACCGCGCCAATGTGCAGCGCTCTGCGCTAAATACCGAATGCAAACGTCTTTTATTGGCGCACGCTTTCGAGCAACTCAACTGCATTGCCGTGGAGTTTAGAACCCATTTTTTCAACCAGCAAAGCCGTAGCGCCATTGAGCGTTTGGGCGCTAAGTTGGATGGCATTCTTCGCAACCATGCCATCAACACACACCCAGATGCTGTTGGTGCACTTCGCGATACGTGTGTCTATAGCATTTTGAACACCGAGTGGCCCTCTGTGAAGGCTCACTTGGATTACCAACTCAGTCGTGCGCGCAAGGCCTGAACCATGCTGATCGATTTCTTTTACACCCTTCGTGCCGCCAAATTGCCGGTGTCTGTTCGCGAGTACCTCAATGTGCTTGAAGCCCTTCAAGCCAACGTGGTGGGCCCCGCTTCTGATGCGTGCAGCATTGACGACTTCTATCACCTAAGTCGCACGGTCATGGTGAAAGACGAAAAGCACTACGACAAGTTTGACAAAGCCTTTGGCGCCTACTTCAAGGGCGTCGAGATGCTCACCGACTTCACCAAAGAAATACCGCTCGATTGGTTGCAAAAGATTTTAGAAAAAGAACTCACGCCCGAACAAAAAGCTGCCATTGAAAAAATGGGCTGGGACGAGTTGATGGAGACCTTGAAAAAACGTCTCGAAGAACAAAAAGAGC
Source organism: Comamonadaceae bacterium (assembly GCA_947464665.1). Taxonomy (GTDB): domain Bacteria; phylum Pseudomonadota; class Gammaproteobacteria; order Burkholderiales; family Burkholderiaceae_C; genus Limnohabitans_A. The sequence continues at coordinate 4,914 of CANHXV010000085.1, read as the reverse complement.
GCCACGAAGGTGGCAACAAATGGATTGGCACCGGCGGCACCTCTCCTTTTGGCAATGGCGGCCAAAACCCCCAAGGCATTCGCATCGGCGGCAAGGGCGGCCAACGCAGCGCAGTCAAAGTGTGGGAACAACGCGCCTACCGCGACTACGACGACACCCAAGAACTGGGAACACGCAACATCAAAGTCGCTTTGCGGCGCCTGCGCAAGTTTGCACGCGAAGGCTCGGCCGAAGAACTCGATTTGCCCGACACCATTCGCGCCACAGCCGCCAATGCCGGCTACCTAGACATCAAAATGATTCCTGAGCGCCACAACAACGTGAAAGTGTTGTTGCTGATGGACGTGGGCGGCACCATGGACGACCACATTGCGCGCGTTGAAGAATTGTTCTCGGCTGCCAAAGCAGAGTTCAAGCACTTGGAGTTTTATTACTTCCACAACTGCGTGTACGACTTCATGTGGAAGAATAACAAACGTCGCTATGCCGAAAAGTTTCCCACTTGGGATATTCTGCGCAAGTACAACAAAGACTACAAGCTGATCTTTGTGGGCGATGCCACCATGAGCCCCTACGAAATTTTGCAGCGCGGCGGCAGCGTGGAATACAACAACGAAGAAACCGGTGCAGAGTGGCTACAACGCCTGACGCACACCTTTCCCAAATATGCTTGGATCAACCCTGAGCCTCAGGGCGTATGGCAATACCGCCAGAGCATTGCCGTCATTCAACAACTCATGAGCAACCGCATGTTTCCCCTCACCCTCAAGGGTTTGGAAGATGCCATGCGGATGATGAGCAAATAAAACAAGGTTCAGAAAACTTTTTGGGGGAAATCAATATGACCAAGGCCTATCTCATTGGACAAGTCACCGTTCACAATCCCGAGGGCTACCAAAAGTATGCACAACACGTGCCTGCTTCGCTGGTTGCTCATGGCGGCAAATATTTGGTCAGAGGCGGCAAAGACACGCAACTAGAGGGTCAAGCCCAAGGACTTCGCAAGGTTGTGATTGAGTTTCCTAGCCGCGCAGCGGCAGAAGCTTGGTACCACAGCGCTGAATACCAAGCTATCCTGCCTCATCGACTGGCCAATTCTGAGGGGCACATTGTTTTGGTCGATGGGTTTGACGGCTAAAATCCAGCTTCCGCCGCCGTAGTTCAATGGATAGAACGAGTGCCTCCTAAGCGCTAGATACAGGTTCGATTCCTGTCGGAGGCACCAGAGAAATCTGGAAAATCCAATTAAATCATAAGCTTAGGCTCAACAAAGGTTCCTTAATTAGGTAGACCTTAGGTAGAGCCACATGAGCACACTGAAAGTTGGTAGCATCACACTCATAGTGAACGGTTACACAATAAATAACGGACTCCCATACTTCCAAAAGGCAGTCCCAGCAGCTTTGCGCCAACGAATCGGCAAAGCAACAATCAAAATTCCGCTCAAACCTGAAAACGGCAATGTGGTCGTTCAGTGTCACCGCCTGGAGCAACAGTACTCTTCACTTTTCAAGGCGATGAAGTTTGATTCAAACTTAACTCCATCGCAGGACAAACAAGCTGCCATGGCTTTGTTAGCTACCTATGGCTTCAAGCAAGGCGATGGATTAATTGAGGAACATAGACCTAGCCACTTAAGTTCAACAGATCCATTCGATTCAACAGCTCACATTAGTGCGTTACAAGATGAACTTGAAGAAAGATTCGGAGCAAGAAATAACTTAACAGATGCTGCATTCAAAGTTCTTGACAATAAGCTGCCAGTGTTACTTTCCGAGGCATTTGCTGTCTATCTTGAAAATCACAACAAGGGACAAGACAAAGAGTTCCAAAGCTCACAATTTCAACACTGGAATAAATTGATTCTTTTGCTGGGTGACATTGGGATTGAATCGGTCACGAGAGAGTTAGCAAGAAGCTACAGGGATGCAAGATTATCAGCGGGCCTAAGCTCGGCTTCAGTTTCAAGAGAACTAAACACGATAAGAGCTGTATTCAACAAGGCGATTCGTGAAATTCCCTTGAACATGCGAAATCCTTTTGAAAGCTTGCAAATTCCACAAACAATTAAATTTGAAAATGAACGAATTTCATTTACAAGAGAAGAGATACAAATCCTAGTTAATTCAGCAAAGCAACAAGATGACGACAAGCGCAGAATTGTCATAACGCTTGCGCTTACTGGTGCAAGGCTGGCGGAAATTGTAGGACTTAGGAAAAAAGATTTGGACTTACAAAACCAAGCTATCACGATTGCTCCTCATGCAACTAGATCAATCAAAACAAATAACTCTCGTGTAGTTCCCCTATTGCCAATTGCATTTGAAGCTCTCCAAAAACAGCATGAGGAAAGCAAATCCGACTACCTTTTTCCATCATATGCAGATTCGTCCTCAACAAACAGTGATTCCGCTTCAGCAGCATTGAACAAATGGGCAAAGAAATTCGTTTCAATGAAATCAATGCACTGCTTTAGACATTCATTTAGAGATCAAATGAGAGAGGCTATGTGCCCTGAATCAATTTCAAAGGAAATAGGTGGCTGGGCTAGTACGCATGATGTCTCAGTTCAATATGGACAAGGCTACTCGCTGGACTTGAAACGACAATGGCTATCTAAAGCCTACGAATGGATTGGTAAAGCAAAATGAAAAGAATTAGCTTTGATCAGTTAGTAACCTCTTCGCTAGTAGTTGATGCCGTTTATGAAGGAGGCTCAAATGGCAATGCAGGTGATGATCCTATATCTAAGTTACTAAAGGGTACTGGCAACCAAGGCGGTTTTAGAGTTGCAGGATCATTTGGATCATGGAAATGGATAGTTTTATATACCAGCGGCGAAGACTCAGATTGGCCAGATACCTTAGACACGCTCACGGGTGAATTTGTCTATTACGGTGATAACAAAACTGCAGGGCATGAGTTACATAAGACCAATCAAGGCGGTAACAAAGTACTGAGAGAACTCTTTACAAATGCTCACAGTAGTAACAGGCCCTTAGAAGTCCCACCTATATTCATCTTCAAGAAACATCCTACTGCATTTAGTAAACGATCAGTTCAATTTCTAGGACTTGCAGTTCCCGGTACAAACGATAAAACAGCCACCGAAGATTTAACGGCGGTTTGGAAAAGCACCAAGGGTGAAAGATTTCAAAACTATCGAGCTATTTTTACTGTATTAAATGCACCAGAAATCAATCGTGAGTGGATAGATAGTCTTCGTGACGGTCAAGATATAACGGTCCATGCACCTAACGCTTGGACTGAATGGAAATTTAAAGGCTTATACAACGCTCTTACAGCGACACCTTCAAAAGCAATTCGCACTTTGGAGCAACAAAGCCCAAAAACCAATAACGAAATTGCAATACTTGAGACTATCTGGGACTACTGCAAACCTGAATACAAAGATGACAAAAGAGGATTCAGGAGTTTCGAGTTTTTTGCTGCATGGCTTTTCTCTTTGTCAGATGAGAGGGTTGTAATTGACGAGGTCACTAGAGGTTCTGTTGACCACGGTAGAGATGCAATTGGGCACTACAAATTAGGCATCAATGACGATCCCGTTATTGTTGACTTCGCTTTAGAGGCTAAGTGCTATAACCCCGGACTTGGTGAATCAACTGCAAACACTATTGGCGTAAAAGAAGTAGCAAGGTTGATTTCAAGAATCAAACATCGACAGTTTGGAGTGCTCGTTACAACCTCTCAAATCTCTAAGCAGGTTTACGAAGAAGTAAGAGATGACAAGCATCCAATCATCTTCATTGCAGGTGGCGACATTGCAAAACTTCTAATTAGCAAAGGCTATAAGAATTGTGAAGAACTTTTAGAAATATTGAAATATGAGTTTCCTAAACACTAACTGAAACTAGGTATGAAATCTAAAACTGTCGTATGCGAAGGGATAAGTTTTAATAGCATTCTTGAACTCTCCGACCATTACAAAGTTCATCAATCCACAATAGCTAGAAGACTCAGGGATGGATGGACTCCAGAGCAAAGTGTGGAAGTTGCACCAAAACCCAAAAAGCGTGGTCATGGAATTTCAGTTACATACAAAGGCAGAACATATCCACATATTGAGGCTCTAGCAAATGATCTTGGTATAGATGGGAAAACATTTCGAGCGAGACTTAAAAGAGGCTATTCAATCGAAGATGCTGCCATCGGCAATATGCGTGCTAGGGTAAGCGCAGTTGCAAAAACAATCATATTTGAAGGTAAAGAGTTTAAATCACAAACTGCTCTTGCGAATGCATATAGTGAAAAATCGTCGAACGTTATTCGTCGTGTCAGTCGTGGCTGGACAATGCGCCAAGCACTTGGACTAGATCCAGAACCACCAAGATTTCGCAACTTTGAAGGTCATGCACGTGAACTCAAATGGAAGACTACTCGCCAAACACCAACAGGCATTGAGCCAGTTCCGGATGCTGAAGGCTTCAAGATTTATCTAATAACCAACAAAGTAAATGGCAAACAATATGTAGGTCTAACGATTGGCCCACTAGAGTCACGACTTAAGCAACACATCGCAGCAGCGAAAAAAGGAAGAAAAGCACCTCTCCCAAATGCAATTAGAAAGTACGGCGCTGAAGCTTTCACAATCAAATTGATTCGGAATGACGCAAAAAGCTTTGATCAATTGCAGCAGCAAGAAATTGATGCAATTGCTGAAAGAAATACCCTTATTGCTGGTTATAACAGTGCTATTGGTGGAGCAGTAGGAATTACAAAGGCTATTACTGTTGACGGTAAAAAGTTCCCAAGTCAAGCACAAGCTGCAGAGTTTTACGGGATCGATGTGTCAGTATTTAACCTGCGAATTACTAGACTCAAATGGACACCAGAAGAAGCGGCAGGCCTCATCAACAGGGATTGGGGTGGAAAAGATGTTGCAGTTACTGT
>CANHXV010000084.1 GCA_947464665.1 Comamonadaceae bacterium | reverse complement strand
CAAGACCGTCAAGAAATTACCCATCGCTTCGAATCGATTCTGTTTGATGCGCAAGGCAATTTGCATACCCTTTGGATTGACAAGCGTGATATGCCGGCTAAAGGTGCAGGGCCAAAGTACATTGGGGCAGCCGTCTACGGCAACGTTTCCAAAGACGGTGGCGCTACCTTTGGCCCTGACTACAAACTGGCAGATCATTCATGTGAGTGTTGTCGCATTGGCATGAGCAACACACCTGATGGCAAAGTGGCTGCTGTGTGGCGCCATGTGTTTGGTGAGCAAACGCGTGACCATGCTTTTGCTGTGTTGCCGGGTGTCGCCTCAGTAGCTTCATCCTCTGGACAAGGTCAAACCAAACCCCCCGTCAGAAGCACATTTGACGATTGGCAAATCAATGCTTGCCCTCACCACGGCCCAGGCCTAGCCGCAAATACCTTGCAAACTGGATTTCACATGGTGTGGTTTGGTATTCGCAAACAAGATGGTCAAGACGTTCCAGGTGTAAGGTATGCAAGTTTAAATGCCAACGGGGAACCCTTGTTGAGTTCAGTTAAAGCCTTGCCAGATGCAAGGGCCGAGCATGCCGATGTGTTAGCTCACAAACAGCGCGTGGTGGTGGTGTGGCGGTCTAGCGAAGGCAGTACCTCAACACTCAAGGCCTGGATTTCAGAAAACGAGGGTCAGAGTTTCAGTGTGAAAGTGTTGGGCCAAACTCAAGGCCCTAATGACCATCCGCGTTTGGTTCAGCGTGCAGAAAAAATGCTGGTGGTGTGGCGTGATACCAAGGAGATCAAAGTTTATGACGTTTCTCAATAATCATTCAAGAGACATGCGCGTGTCTCAATTCAAAAAGGTGTTCAAGCTCAAGTGCCTTTCATTGCTTGCTGTTTTGTTGTCCATGTTCATGGGGCCAACTTTGCAAGCTCAAGATCACAAGCATGAGCACAAACACAGCGCAGGCAACCGCCAAAGCGTGCCCTCTCGGACGCTGAGTTCAACCCAAGCCTTTCATGAAAAATCCTGGGCTCAGTTGTTGAAAGACGGTCCTCGGCCTGCCGCCTATTTGTTCACCACCACGTATTGCAGCACTTGCCCTGCTGCATTTGAAGTGCTTCATCAAGCTGTGAAAGAAAAAGGGCGGCCAGTTCCCTTAATGGCGGTCATGATGGATGCCAGCGGTGCCAAAGCACTCAGGCATGCCAGCCACTTTACGGGCATGACCAAGATGTATGCCTTTGAGGGTTTTGAGCCAGAAATCAGACAGTCTGTTGATCCAGCTTGGCCCAACGTCACCCCTTATGTGGTGATGATTGATACCAAAGGCAATGTACAAAAAGCTATCGGCCCGCCACCGCCCGAAATGCTCAAGCGTTGGCTCTATTTCTAGATCGACTTGAGGCTATGAAGTGTGAATGGATGCGCTGGCATAGCACCATGTCTCAGCGTTGTAGCATTAAGTCGCCTGCATTTTGACAATGGGCGCTTCCTTGATCGGCAAATTGATCACCGCCGCCATGGCAGACAAAGCAATGTCTGCCCACCACATCCATTGGTAGTCCTTGTTGGCCTCCAAGACAAGTCCGCCTAGGTAGGCGCCTAAGAAGCCACCAATTTGGTGTGACAACAAAGTGAGGCCAAACAGGGTGGCCAAGTATCGGATGCCAAACAATTTACCGACCAGGGCGGCCGTAGGGGGAACAGTGGCCAACCAAGTCAAGCCTAAACCCACCGCAAATGCATAGAAAGTCCATTCGGTTTTGGGTGCTGCCAAGTACAAAGCAATGAGCACGGCTCGCGAACCATACATGACAGCCAACACGTATTTGCTGCGGTAAAGATTGACGCATGAACCAGCCACTAAACTGCCCACAATGTTGGCCAGACCAATGAGAGCCAATGACCAGCTGGCTACAGTAGGTGACAGTCCGCACAAGCCCACTTCGGTGGGCAAATGGGTGACTAAAAAAGCGATGTGAAAGCCACAGGTGAAGAAACCAAGGTGAAGTAATAAATAGCTGGGATTGCGCATGGCATCGGAAACAGCTTTTTTCAAACCACCTTCTTGCTCCGAGGGTTTAACAGGCGCATGCGTATTGCTGGTCAGTTTGTTAAGCAAAGGAACGGCCAACAAGGTGACAACTGCAATGGCCCACATGGAGCCCATCCAGCCCACCCATTGAATCAGTTTGCCAATGATGGGTGCAAAAACAAATTGACCAAATGACCCGCCTGCATTGATGATGCCAGAGGCCACGCCACGTGATTCAGTGGGCATACGCTGTGCAGCTGCGCCTAACAAAACAGAGAAGCTGCATGCACCAGCACCTATCGCAGTCAAAATGCCCAAAGTTAGGATAAGCCCCCAACTGCTTGTGACAAAGGGTGTGAGGGCAGAGCCTATGACCAGAGTGAGAACGCCACAGAGCAGGACAGGGCGAGGGCCGTATTTGTCGGCGAATGCGCCAGCAATCGGTTGTGCGGCACCCCAGATAAATTGACCAATGGCCATGGCCAAGCTGATGGTCACAATGCCCAAGCCGGTATCGGTATTGAGTGGCCCGACATACAGTCCTGTCGCTTGCCTAGAGCCCATGGTGATCATCAAAATAGACGATGCCATGAGTGTGGTCATCCAAACGCCAGGATGATTCATGCTGGAAAAGAGTTTCATGTGGGTCTTATAAATTGAAGCAGTTCTGCAGAAAATTGTTCAGGTTTTTCAAAGTAGGGGAGTGCACCACTTTCGTAGACCGTGAAGCACCAGTTTGCGGCATGCGCATAGCGTTGCTTGCCACGGTAATCTACAAAATCACCTCGCGTGCCATGGCTCATCCAAACCTTCTGCGTCAGTCTGTCGTAGATATTCGTGATGTCTGAGCTAAAGAGTTGGGCTGACAAGAAGCACAAGGGCGCGTGTTGTGCGCCAGGTTGCCGCGTGGTCCAAACGGCATAGCGGTACATCTCTTCGTCAATGTCGGGCGATCCCCAAGTTTTCTTTAAAAAATACCGAATCACTTTGGGTCGAGTGAGTAAGTTGAAAATCGAAAGTCCCCAACCAGGTCCCTTGAGCACTGCCAAAAGCCAATTGAGCCCATAGGTTTTTCCTTCAGCGGCTTGCCTAAGTTTCAAGCCTGTCAAACCTGTTGGGCTGACCAAAGAGACGGATTGAAAATGTTGGGGTTGTTCAGTGGCCGCACGTGCTAAAAATTCGCACGACAAAGAAACAGCCAAAGCATCAATGGCTTGGGAGCCATGCACGGCTTGAATGTGTCGAACCAGGTCATGGATGGCATCTGTCATGAGACGCGGTGTGTACAAGCGATCGGAGCGTTCCGAAAAACCGTAACCTGGCAGGTCGATGGCGTAGACCGTTCTGTGTTGACTTAAAGATTCAAAAATAGGCCGAACTTCAGCGGCGCTGGCCGCTGCATTGATGGTGTGAACCAATATCAGCGGGCGGCCTTGCCCTTTGACATAAGCGCAAAGATACCCCGTGCCACTGGCGATGGTTTGGAGTTGCCCATTTAAAGCAAGATTCAATGCGTACTTTCACAGTCCAAAAAAGTAATTCTCGCACATTGACTGCAAGTGGCTGTCACTTGATTTCAAAACACTTGTTTCGGCATTACAAGGCCAAAAAAGGAAATGGCGTCAACACCAAAGTTTGTGCTGACGCCATGGAAGCAGAGATTACTTTTTAGCGCCGTCTTTAGCCGCTTCTTTGGCGACTTTGTCAGCTTTTTTGCCATCTGCTTTGGCGTCTGGCTTGACTTGGGTTTTGGCCACAGCTTTGGCATCTGTTTTGGCTTCAGCCTTGACAGGTGCTGCAACCGTGGCTGCGGGTGCACTGGCGGTTGTTGCGGCTGGGGGGGCGGCAAAAGCTGCTGCAGAGAATGCGCCAATGATCAAGGTAGCGAGAAGTTTAGTCATGATGTTTCCTTCATGTTGTTTGAAAACTCCACCGATTGGGAGTGATCATTCAACGGCAGCGGAGACACAGTTGTTGACCTAAATAATTAATTATTTGTGTCAACTTTTAAGTGAACATGACGTTGATGCTTTGCCTTTTCGAGATGAATTAATCTAATTTACCGCCGACAAGTTTCACAATTCCGGGGGTGCCGCGTCTGAGCTGAATGTGGGCTATGTCAGCGCAAGTTGCTTGGCGATGTCTGTGAGACAGACAATTGACCGGTTGTCTGCCTTGAGACTTTTTGCGCGATCTATTTGAGAAAAATTTCGTTTCATTGAAGCAAAATAAGTCGGATCGTAGTGTAGCGTCAGAAGTTCTCTCACAACGATGTCAATCTTTCCCTGCGCAATGTTCGATTTCCACGTCTCAACCAATTGCTTGCCGCGAATGGCTACCAGTGCATCCAGTCGCTTGGCAAACAGCGTTGGGTCTTTCACAAAAAAATCATAATCTTCCAACAACAATTTCACACGCTCGTCGTCAGACAACTCAAGTAGAAAGCACTGACCCGATCGCACGGCCGCAATCAATGATTCGGGCACAGCCAGATTGCCAACCTTGCGACTCTCAGATTCGACGTAGACGGGTTTAGACGGGTCCATTTGGCGAAGGGCATCCCAAATCAGGGTGTCAAATTTCTTTTGACTGGGCTGCTGCTCTCCCGGAATAAAGCCCAAGACAGAACTCCTGTGCTTGGCCAAACCTTCTAGATCTAAAACCTGCGCCCCTTGGGCTTGCAAACAATGCAGCAACCTGGTTTTGCCAGAGCCTGTCGGTCCGCAAATGACGCGCCATTGAAGGCGCTCACTCAACGGGGGGATAGCAGTCACCAGTTCACTGCGAAAAGCTTTGTAGCCGCCTTCAATGACGGCCACCTTGAAGCCAATTTGCCCCAAGATGAGTGCCAAAGAGCCGCTGCGTTTGCCGCCGCGCCAGCAATAAACCAGAGGCTGCCAGCCCTTGGGCAAGTCAATCACATGCTTGTCAATGTGGTTTGCAATATTGGCTGCCACCATGCCGGCGCCTTTTTTCTTGGCCTCAAAAGGGCCCGCTTGTTTGTAAAGGGTGCCAATGACGATGCGTTGTTCGTTGTTCAGAGAAGGCCAATTGATGGCACCTGGCAGGTGATCAAGTGCAAACTCGTCTTCACTTCTGGCGTCAATGATGGCACTGTAGCTGCCTGCTTGTCCTATCGGCACGGACATGCGGGCCATGGCTTCTTTAGCGCTAACTGGGTTCACGTTCACAAAACGCCTTTCATTGGGAGTGTCGTGATTATGGCAAACCCGACTTGGAGGGTTCTGTTTTTGTGGGGACAATGAACACATGTCCAGTGCTTTGCGGTTCTCGAAATTAAAAGGCACTATTTTTGAACTACTGAGGTTTCGCCATGACACATCGACGTTTTGCAATTTTGAAGATTGCCATCTTGGGTTTAAGCCTGTCTTTCGCAGGATTGGCATTAGCGCAAGAGAAGTTTCCATCTCGCCCAGTGACCATTGTGGTGCCGCAGGCGGCCGGTGGTGCCAATGACGCCATTGCGCGCGTTGTTGCTCAAAAGCTTTCAGAACAATGGGGCCAGACAGTGCTTGTTGAAAACCGGCCCGGTGCCGGTGGCAATGTTGGAACAGCTTTTGCCGCCAAAGCCAAGAATGACGGCTACACGCTTCTGGTCAATGCAGACAGTGCACAGGTCATCAACCCTGCCTTGTATGCCAAAACAGGATTTGATCCCATCAAAGACTTTGACCCCATTGCCCCCTTGGCAAAAGCAGGCTATGTGTTGGTTGCCAACCCCAGTTTTCCTGGCAACAATGTGGCAGAGCTCATCGCTTTGGCCAAGTCCAAGCCGGGCACGTTGTCGATTGCCTCTGCGGGCAATGGCACTTTGAACCATTTGATTGGCGAGATGCTGCAAAAGGCCACCGACATTCAGCTTCAGCACATTCCGTACAAAGCAGCTGCCGCTGCCGCCACCGATGTGGTGGGTGGCCAAGTGCCGCTGTCTGTGCAAAGCATGCCTTCTTCAATTGCATTTATCCGCGCTGGCAAACTCAAGGTCTTGGGCGTTGTGAATGAAAAGCGTCTTGCTGCCTTGCCCGATTCGCCCACCATTGGCGAGACAGTGCCTGGTTTTGGCGCCACACCTTGGTATGGCATGTTTGCGCCAACGGGAACACCCAAAAACATATTGCTTCAAATTCAAAACGATGTAGCCAAAGCCTTGGATGCCAAGGATGCGCAGGACCGCTTGGCCACTTTAGGTTGTGAGCCTTTCAAGGGTACTGGCGATCAGTTGGCTCAAATTGTGAAGTCTGACTTGGTGCGCTGGGCGAAACTTGTGAAAGATTCTGGCGCCAAGATTGATTGACCTTATTGCATGAGCTCTATTTGACCCCGCCTTGGGGGTGGGTCGGGTCAATCCAAAGTACGTTTTCGGGTTTTTCGACGGGCTCAATGTCCAGGTTGACAGACACTGCCTGACCATCGCTTCTACAAAGCACGCACTCCAACACTTCAGTGGGGCTGGCATTGATTTCTTGATGCGGCACATAGGGCGGCACATAAATGAAGTCGCCTGGACCAGCCTCGGCGGTGAACTCCAAACGATCACCCCAACGCATGCGGGCCCGACCTTTGATCACATAGATCACGCTTTCTAGGGGTCCGTGATGGTGCGCGCCCGTTTTGGCATTGGCATGAATGGTGACGGTGCCTGCCCAGAGCTTTTCTGCCCCCACCCTTGCAAAGTTGATGGCTGCTTTTCTATCCATGCCGGGTGTGGAGGGCACATTGCCGTCTAACTGGTTACCAGGTACGACGCGCACACCTTGATGTTTCCAATCCGGCGGATTTGCTTCGTTTGAATGCATGTGTGAGTGATTTGTCATATTAACTACTTGTTATTTAACCTATTGTTAATCAACTATATGTTGTATGGCATAAAGCTGGAAAATAATTTAAGAGTACTTGACCAATTTTGCGTCACATTTTGCGTCTTTGTACAGTCAATTCTGCGCAATACACGCAAATTAAGGTAGTCTGATAATTTTCAAGTCCCTAACAAGATGATGTCCAGACAAGCTGCCCTCAAAAGGGCTGAAGCTGAATTTGAAAATGGTTCGTTTCAGCAAGTGCTTCGCCAAAGAATTGCCAGGCCCACGGAAAGTCAAAATCCCGCCAGATCGGCTGAACTCTTGGCCTATTTGACAGATGACCTGCAGCCTGCCCTGATGGCCATGGGTTTTTTGTGCCGTCTTATTGAACATCCCAAAGCCAAGGCGCCATTTTTATTTGCTGAGCGCCTTGAATCGCCAGACGTGCCCACTGTCCTTGGCTATGGCCACGGCGATGTCATTCGGGGTTTGGAATCAGAATGGCGTGATGGTTTGTCGCCTTGGGTCTTGACCGAACTGGAGGGCCGATGGTACGGCCGAGGCATCGCAGACAACAAGGGACAACATTCGGTCAACTTACAGGCCATGGCTTGTGTCATAGCTGAGAGGGGCAGTTTGGGTTTCAATGCCAAATTCATCATCGAAATGGGTGAAGAAACAGGATCTCCAGGTCTACAAGCTGTTTGCACAGACTATGCAGATCTTTTAAAAGCAGATTTGTTGATCGCATCCGATGGGCCACGCCTCAGAGCGGACCGTCCCACGATATTTTTGGGTTCTAGAGGCTGTATCAATTTTGAACTCAGCATTGAGTCCAGATCGGGTGCCCATCATTCTGGTAATTGGGGCGGACTGATCTCTAACCCAGGGATTCAATTGGCCCATGCAATTGCCTGTTTGGTCACAGACCATGGTGAAATCAAAGTGCCCGAGTGGAAACCCAAGTCTTTGCCTGATGCTGTGAGGCGTGTGTTGGCAGACTGCGAAGTAGATGGGGGTGCGAATGGCCCTCCAATCGAACCCGAATGGGGTCAGCCAGGCCTCAGCCCTGCAGAGCGTGTTTTTGGTTGGTGTTCTTTTGAGGTGCTGGCCTTCAAAACGGGCAATCCTGACAACCCTGTCAATGCCATTCCACCAAGAGCCAAGGCCACTTGCCAACTGCGATTTGTGGTGGGCATCGACAGTTCAGACATCTTGAGTGCGCTCAGGCGGCATTTGGACAGCCATGGTTTTGGCTATGTCCAAATTGCAGCGGCGCGCGATGAAATTTTCAAAGCAACGCGCATTGATCCAGACGATCCGTGGGTCACATGGGCGGCCCATTCTTTGCAAGAAACCACTCAAAAAATACCCGCGATACTGCCTAATTTAGGGGGTTCTCTGCCGAACGACATCTTTACCGATGTGCTAGGTTTGAAGACCATTTGGGTGCCACACTCGTACCCAGGTTGTTCTCAGCATGCCCCCAATGAACACCTGCCCCCCGAGTTGCTCAAAGAGGCCTTGCAGGTCATGACAGGGCTTTACTGGGATTTGGGTGCGGGCAACACACCGCATTACTCTTCGAACGCCCATTAAACTGTGGCGCTGATCTTCCAAAATAATTTCTAAGGACTCACCATGAATGCTCGTTACGATTGTTTTTGCAAACTGACTGACTTGCTAGGCGCTCAGGAATCTTTGACAGAAGCCAGGCGTCATTTGCATCAATTTCCCGAACTCTCTTTTCAGGAAAAATCAACTGCTCAGTGGGTTGCAGAGAAGTTGCTAGCCTGGGGT
>CANHXV010000083.1 GCA_947464665.1 Comamonadaceae bacterium | reverse complement strand
TGAACTTCCGACGATCAAAGTTTGTGCATTTTTTAAATTTGATTGCATTCATAAATCTGTCATGGTCATTTGCAGTGGTTACCTCATTGTTTTGTTGACAGAAGTGCTTCCAATTTAACGAAAATTGATGGCGGCAGAGTCAGCCTGTAATTTCTTTTGATGGGGGTCCCATCAGAATTAATTGGCTCTTACAGTTCCTTTTATTCCCTCCGCATACTGGGATTTAAAATTTGGACATGAGGTGCGTATCCATTTTTTTTGCTTTCCTGATTTCTGCCAACGCAAGTGCATGGAATCCTTTTTCTAATGAGGCTTTACTTGACGTTGCTTTGTCTAAAGTTGAACTTCAAAAAGTAAAGACCAATGCTGGTTGGGCTAAGGATGATGAACAAACTCTGATTTTTGAGGTAAGCAATGGCTTGAGCGGCCCAATTCAATGTGGTGTAGCCAATGCTGAACTGACCAATGGCAAAACAGTGAGCAAGGTGTTTGTGCCGAAATTTGCCATCCCGAGTCTAGCTACCCGAAACGCCAGCATGTCAGTGGTCAAAGGCACCATGAAGTCCTATGCTCTGACCTGTTCTTGTTACAAGAAAAAGGGCTCCGACGTATGTGTGAACCCACTGAAATAACTGTAATCTGACCCTAATTATTTAATCTAAATAAAGCGATTGAAGACGAAGTTTTGCAGCCGGTGTCAGGCCCAATTCATTGCTTAAGTAGTTTTGAATATTGCCATGGCTGGCTTGAATTTGTTCCAGCGAGGCTTTCAAGAAGCTCTCTTGAACTTCCCACACAATTTTCAAGACATCGGGTGAGAGGTTTGTGACCCCTGTGGTGTTGCGTTTGTAGAGCTGATTGGTGAGCAGGTAGTCACGCCAAATGTCAGACTCTGACACATCCAATGCAGACAACACCAAAGCGGCTGCCAAGCCTGTTCGGTCCTTGCCAGCTGTGCAATGAAAGAGAAGCGGATCTGCATGGTCAAGAAGGTGTTCAAACAACTCTGCAAAACGGCGCGAGTCAATCAAAACAAAATCTCGGTAGGTGGTTTGCATGGCATCCAAGGCGTCTGCTGCAGTCAGTGGTTTGCCTGTCAGATGTTGAGCTTGCAACCTTTGCACTACGGTAGGCTCTATGCTCAAACCGTGGCGTTGAATATCAGGCCAATCGTAAGCTTGTGCTTGACTCTCCTGAACACCTCTGAAATCAAAGGAGCGCTTGACACCCAAGCTTTGAATTTGTTTCAGATCGTCAGGTGACAAATTGGCCAAGTGATCAGAGCGGAAAATTTTTCGCCACTTTACGGGTCGGCCCATGTGGCCCACATAACCACCAAGGTCGCGAAAGTTTGAGGCCCCATTTAAGGGGATATGGCGGCGTGAGATTTCTTGAGCGTCATTCATCAACATAGAAACGATGTTAACGCTATTTCTTAAGATAGCGATCTCATTTGAATGACCAAATCTTTAAATGATTTTACCGAACCTTGAAAAATTGCGAAGGCAAGCAAACAGAATAAAGAGCATGCCCAATAAGGCCACATACGAGGTGATTTCGCTTAACGCTCTTTTCTCAAATCGCAGCCGATAGCCAAGTTGGTCGTAAATTTTAGCCAGACCCTCTGTGCTGTCCGCTCTGAAATATTCTGCTTGTGTGATGGTTGCCACTTTCTTCAAGGCTTCATCTTCCAGTTTGACCCGCATGCTTCGGCCTTGGATATGCACCACATCGCCTTCGGGTGTGCCAATGCCCACGGTATAAACTTTGACCTCATGCGACGCGGCCAATTCGGCCATTTTGAGCAAATCAGGCCCCATGTTGCTTTGACCATCGCTGATGAGAACAATGGCCATGTTGCGCCCTCTGCTAGCGGAGGCTTCGGCTTCTTTGGCCTTCGGTGCATCCAAGGACTTTCCTGATTCAACGGGTTTTCTAGGGCCGCCGTTGTCTGAAGCTTCGTTGATGATTTTTTGGGCGTCGATGCCAGAGCCAGGTAGCAAGGCTTCCAAGGAAATCAACAAACCAGAACCAAGCGCAGACCCATACTGCAGAGGTAAATTGGCAAGTGCTTGCCTGAGTGCGTCTCTTTCCTCTGTAGGGGATTGCGCTAAAGCAGCCGTACCTGCCATCGTGACCAAGCCAACGCGCAACCGAGCAGGCTTGCTTTCAATGAACTTGAGAGCCGCTTCTTGTGCAGCTTCAATGCGCGATGGTTTTAAATCCTTGGCGCGCATGCTGCCAGAAGTGTCTAGGGCCAGCATGACGGTAGCTTCTCGAAGTGGTGCCATTAAAACCGATTGCGGCCGAGCCATGGCGATGCAGAGCAGGCCCAGTCCGAGGCTCAAAATGATGGGCGGAAAACGTTTGGTGAAATAAGCGTAGGCAATGCCCAAGGCAGGCACCAGAAGAGCGCTGTACAAAAGCAGAGGCCATAAAAAACTGACGGAGCTAAGGTCAGGCACGCCAAAGTCTCCTTTTTCGCAATTCAGAAAATCTTAACAAGGCTGCGGCAATGTCTTCGTTGGTTGAAATTTCCAGAGCATCGACACCCGACTGCGCAAAAGTGGTTTGCAGTTGCAGCTCTCTTTCTTCTACCAGTTTGGCATAGCGCTTTCTGAATTTTGGATTGGCTGTGTCGATCAACAATTGCTCTGAGGACTCAGAATCCTGCAATGTCATGAGGCCGGCATTGGGCAATTGCATCTCAATAGGATCGTAAAGTCTGGCGGCCACCGTGTCATGTCGCCGGCCCAATTGGGACAGTTCTTTGGCCCAGTCAAAATGACCCATGAAATCTGAAATCACAAAGACGCAAGATCGACGTTTGAGCAAGCCATTGGCTCGGGCCAACCATTGGTTTAAATCTGTCTGATGCGGCGCCTTAGAGACTCCTGTGGTTTGAGCTGTATGCAAAACATGGAGGAGGTGACGACGGCCCATTCTGGCAGGAATGTATTTAAAGCCTGAAGCGTCAGCGGGGCTCAAGATCAGCGCGCCAATTCGATTGCCACGCTGCATCAGCAACTTGGCCATGATGGCCACAAAAGCCAGCATCAATTCTCGTTTACTTTGGCCCGTGCTTGCAAAATCCATGGAGCCCGACAGGTCCAATAAAAACCAAGCACTGATTTCTCGATCTTCTTGATGCTCTCTGACATAAGGCGTCTGCATGCGGGCTGTGACGTTCCAATCGATGTGCCGCACATCATCATGGGTTTGGTATTCCCTCAAGTCGGCCAACTCCAAGCCAGCACCTCTGAACAAGGTTTGGTGGTCACCCTGCAGCAAGCCATCTAGCCGCCGCAGGACTGTCCACTCTAGCTGCTGTAATAAGGCTTCAGCTGACATTCGATGCCATGGGTTGGCTTGGCATAGGAATGGCCTTCATGACTTCTTGAATGATGGCATCGGGTGTTTTGCCTTCAGCCAATGCCGTATAAGAAAGAACCAGGCGGTGTCTCAAGACATCGGGCACCAAGTCGGCCACGTCTTCAGGCAGTGCGTAATCGCGACCACGCATCAAAGCCAGTGCGCGTGCCCCTTCAATCAGACCAATGCTGGCTCGGGGACTGGCGCCAAAGCTGATTAGACCTTTTAGGCTTTCAAGTCCATAGCGTTCAGGAAAGCGTGTGGCAGATATCAGTTTGACGGCGTAGTGAATCAGGCTGGGGTCGACATAGCAATGTCGGCATTGCGCTTGAAGCTTTTGCAGCTCTTCCGGTGTGACAACGCCCGTGACTTGTGCCCCACCGGAAATGACGCGTTGGACAATCACAAACTCATCATCCTCGGTAGGGTAGTCAATCAATACCTTCATCATGAAACGGTCTACTTGCGCCTCGGGCAGCGGGTAAGTGCCTTCCGTTTCAATGGGGTTTTGAGTGGCCATGACCAAGAAGGGCGAAGGGACCCGATGAGATTTTCCTGCGATGGTGACTTGTCTTTCCTGCATGACTTCAAGCAAGGCACTTTGCACTTTGGCAGGGGCACGGTTAATTTCGTCAGCCAGTAAAAGGTTGGTGAAAACAGGACCCAACACGGTGCTGAACTCACTTGTTTGCTGGTTGAAAATTCTGGTTCCAACCAGGTCGGCAGGCAGCAAATCAGGTGTGAATTGAATTCGACTGAATTGACCGTTCAAGGTTTTGGCAAGTGTGTTCACAGTCAAAGTTTTGGCCAAACCTGGTACGCCCTCAATCAGGAGGTGCCCCTGTGCTAGCAATGCAATCAGGACACGTTCTAAAAAAACATCTTGCCCCACAACAACTCGCTTGACTTCATACATCACCCTTTGCATCAGCGCAGCGGCCTCTGCAGGGTTATGCAGTGGGGCTGCTAAGTTCTGACCTCGCCAAGCTTCGTTTGATTGAGTCATGTATTTCCCTCCGAAAATTTAAAAAGGTGGCAAGCCGACGGCACTTCCTGCGCTCTCGATGGTGGTGGCAAAGCCAATGCCAATGAATGTTCTGGCCGATGTGGGGTTGAGGATGGCCGTCACAATGCCAATCACTTCGCCTGACATATTGACCAAGGGGCCACCGGAATTACCCGGATTGGCTGCCGCATCAAATTGAATGAGACCGCTGAGCGATTGATTGCCATCAGGCGATTTAAACTGTCGGTTCAAGCCTGAGACAACGCCAGCTGAAACTGAAGGCCCAATGCCGAATGGGAAACCAACTACCACGACTTGGTCTCCTGGCAAGAGTTGCTGGCTTGATCCTAAAACTGCGGGCTCAAGATCGTCAGGAATTTTTTGAGGTTTGATCACTGCCAAGTCTTTTTCGGGCTGTACGCCTATCACAATGGCCTCTGACTCAGTACCATCAAAAAATGTGACCTTCAACTTCTTAGCCCCAGCAATGACATGAAAATTGGTCAAAATCGTGCCATCGTCTTTGATGACAACGCCTGTACCAACGCCACTTTCTTTGTCGATGTCTTTGTTTTTCGGGTCAGTGACGTAGGACTGAACATGAACGACAGCCCCTTGGACCGATGCAGCGACTTTGGCGCTTTGAGAAGGAAGCTCTTTGTTGAGCAGCGTATGCATCACAGAGCCATCAATGTCGCTTTGAGTGAGAGTTTTAGGCAAAGGGTTGAGCTTGAGAAAAACACCCATGGCAAGCATGCTGAAGACGACCCCAAGCAAAAAGATGGCGGCAAAGTCCCACCGAAGAATTGATTTCCATTGGGTAAGTCTGTTTGAAGATGATGCTGCAGACTTGTCTGCCTTGCCAAAGTCGGTCAAGGTCGCGCTTGAACCCCCATCCGTCTGCAAGACCGAAGCCACAGTTCGCGTGCTTTTGCTAAAAACAGCTTCTCGTTTCATCAAATAACCATAACATAAGCTTCAATGGTAAATTGGCGGAACTTGCGAAAACCCTATTGGCTATGCAATTTCTAAATCCCTTCATGCTCTGGTCCCTCTTGCTCTTGCCACTCATACTGGCAGGCTACTTGTGGCTTTTAAGGCGAAAACGGCAGCAAGTTGTGACCTTTTCTGCCGTCTCTTGGATCTTGCAAAACATGGACCTGCCTTCCCCTTGGCGGCGGCATATCCCGCCCGCCTTAATGGGTCTGGCTGTGGCGCTTTTGTTGTTTGCCAGTGCCAGACCGATGGCCAGGGTCACTTTGCCGGCCGACTACATGACGCTCATCATGGCCATGGACGTCTCCCGAAGCATGCTGGCAGAAGATGTCGAACCCAGCAGAATTAGAGCGGCTCAAAAGGCTGCCAAAGAATTTTTACAAGACCTGCCCAAAAACGTGCGTGTGGGAATTGTTTCGTTTGCCGGCAACGCACAGGTCGTGCAGCATGTGTCGCAAGACAAAGATGAACTGGTTGCTGCGATTGATCGTTTTCAATTACAGCGGGGAACAGCCACAGGCAGCGGACTGTTGTTGGCCTTGAGCACACTCAGGCCTGAAGCGCCAATTGACCTCGAGGCGGCTCTCTACAACACCAATCCTTTTGGCTATAACGATCAAGGCCGACAAAGTAAGGCGGGCGGCCCCAAAAGCTTAGATGCCAAGCCTGCTGTGCAAGAGCGCCCCCCCGAACCCCCTGGCTCCTACAAGGGTGGCGCCATTGTTTTGCTGTCAGATGGACGACGAACAACTGGCCCTGACCCCTTGATAGCTGCCAAGAAGGCGGCCGATTTGGGGGTTCGTGTTTACACCGTCGGTTTCGGCACACCGAATGGGTTTATTCCGGGCTTCGAGGGGTATTCATTTTTCACTCAAGTGGATGAGGAAGCCTTAAAGGGTATCGCCAAAATCACTGAAGCTGATTATTTCAAGGCGGGTTCTGCAGAAGATTTGAAGCAGGTCTACAAGCACCTTTCTACGCAATTCACGATGGAAAAACGCGACACAGAAATAACAGCCTTGCTTTCTGGGTTGGCGCTGGTGTTCGTTTTTCTTGCGCTTTTGCTTTCGGCACTTTGGTTCAGAATGGGCCCTCAGAATTCATTTAAATCGTTGAGTTAGGTGATTCAATGGTCGATATAAGCGGTGAAACGGCCATGCTGCTAGGGCGGAGCCCTATTGCGCATAGAGTTGCGCAGTTTTTGTTTTGGAATTGATTCTTTGTAGCCAGAAATATTGATGTTTGAAAATCTAGACTGCGTTTTGCCATCTACCGACTTGCTCGTCCTTGGCCTACAAAATACCATGCTACAATCAGCAACTTCGCGGCTGTAGCTCAGCTGGATAGAGTACTTGGCTACGAACCAAGGGGTCGTGGGTTCGATTCCTGCCAGCCGCACCAGATTTCGATTTTTCGAGACTAGAACACAGCTTAGAGGCTTATGCCCCTAGGCTGTTTTTCTTTGTGCAAACCGGTTTTGAATAGTTTTATTTCAATGAAAGACCATGAGCAAAGCTTTTACACGCGAAACAGACAACGATGCAGATGACGATGGGGAAGATCCCAGTCTGCCGCCTTTGCCTGCTGGCACCCGCAATTACATGACCCCTCTGGGCTATGCCAATTTGCGTGCAGAGTTGTTTACCCTGATGGACGATGAGCGCCCCAAGGTGGTTGAAATTGTGCATTGGGCTGCCAGCAATGGAGACCGCTCTGAAAACGGTGATTACATTTACGGTAAAAAACGCTTGCGTGAAATTGATCGCCGTATTCGGTTTCTGACCAAACGTTTAGAAATTGCCGAAGTCACCGACCCTAGCGCGCACCATGGAAAAAACCAAGTTTTCTTTGGAGCCACTGTCACCTATGTGGAAGAAAACGGAGATGAGCGCACGGTGACCATTCGTGGCATTGACGAGGCCGACAGTTTGAAGGGTGAGGTGAGTTGGGTATCGCCCATTGCGCGCACCTTGTTGAAGTCAAGCACAGGCGATGTGCTTAAGTTGGTCACTCCGCAAGGATGGCGTGAAATCGAAGTGCTCAATGTGACATATCCCAAACCAAGTGGGGACGGATATAAAAACGGGCATGCAGGCTGAAGCAGCGTTTATCCTTCTGCCGTACTTTGCCCCCGCACGCGGTGAGTCATGCGCTCTGCATTCAAAACAGCAGGTGTGCGTTTTAAGTTTTTGAGAACGGTTTCTAGATGGCTGAGATCCCGCACAGAGATGACAAAGGTATTTTCAGCGGCATCTTGCACGCTGGCTTGTCCCATTTCTACGTGAATGATGTCGACCTCTGAATTGGCCAATGTGCCAGCTACTCTGGCCAATACGCCTTTGGTGTTGACCACGGTGACGCGGATGCTGGTTTCAAAGCTGCGCATCATCTCATCCGACCACTCTACGCCTATGAAACGTTCGCTGTCTTTTTGCTGAAGCTTCATACCGACGCTGCAATCAGCCGTGTGAACGGCCAAGCCTTCACCGCGGCCTAAGTAGCCAATGATTTTGTCGCCAGGAAGTGGGCGGCAGCAATGGGCGTACACGACAGAAGCGTTTTCGGTACCATCCAACAAGATGGCGCCTTGTGAGATGGTGTCGTTGGCCATGAACCGTTCGCGCGTCATGAGCAGTGGATCGGGTTTTTCGCCCATCTCAGCCAACAAAGCCGCCATGCGTTTGGCCACAATGCTGGCGATGCGTTTGCCAAGCCCGACATCAACCAGCAAATCGCTGCGATTGCGATTGCCGGTGAAGCGCAACACTTTTTCCCAAAGACCGTGATAGCGGGATGGGTCGTCTGGTAATTTTTCAATGCCTTCAGCGCGCAATGCTTGCGTGAGAAGTTTCAAGCCCAAGTCCATGGATTCACTGTGCGCCATGGTTTTGAGGTGATGCCTGATTCTGGAGCGTGCACGACCCGTTCTGACAAAGCCAAGCCAAGATGGGTTGGGGGCTGAAACAGGTGCTGTCATGACTTCGACCACATCCCCGTTTTTTAGCTCGGTGCGCAAAGGAACTTGCTGGTTATTGATTTTGGCAGCCACCAAGTGATCGCCCAGATTGCTGTGAATCATGTAGGCAAAATCGACCACAGTTGCACCGCGTGGGAGCGACATGATTTGGCTCTTGGGTGTGAAGACATAAACTGCATCGGGAAACAAATCAACTTTGACATGGTCCCAAAATTCGGAAGCGTCGCGCGTTTCTTTTTGGATGTCTAAAAGTGATTGCAACCACTGAGTCCCTAAACGCTCGGCTTCCATGCTGCCAGTTGACT
>CANHXV010000082.1 GCA_947464665.1 Comamonadaceae bacterium | reverse complement strand
GGTTTTTTCAGCCGTGGTCGATGCGGCTACTTGAGCGGCTGGTTTTTCGTCGGTGGCCGGATTGGCATTGGGATCTTTCATGCCGTCTTTGAATCCTTTAACGGCACCGCCCAGATCAGAGCCCATGTTTTTAAGCTTTTTGGTGCCAAAAACCATGACCACGATCAGCAAAACAATTAGCCAGTGCCAAATAGAAAATGAACCCATGGATGTCTCCTAACAATGAATGGTGATTCTAAGCGTTTAACCCCGTAGCCAAGGACGTGGCCCGCCCATGACATGGAAATGCAAATGGTGAATTTCTTGTCCGCCTTCAGATCCGGTATTGGTCACAATTCGGTAACCACCTTCTGGATAAGGGCGGCAGCCCTGCTCCAAAGCCAGTTTGGGGGCCAATGCCAACAAATGTCCCATTAAGGCCGAATGTTCTAAGGTTATTTGAGCCATTGAAGGAATATGCAGCTTGGGAACCATCAAGAAATGGATCGGCGCCCACGGCGCAATGTCATGAAAGGCATAAACATGTTCGTCTTCGAAGACTTTCTTCGAGGGAATTTTCCCCGCAATGATTTTGCAGAAAAGGCAGTTAGGGTCTTGCATCATTCACCTGATTTTTCACGTTGTTCCGCTTTGCGAAGGGCTTTTTCTTCCAAGCCACTCAAGCCCTCACGCCGGCTAAGTTCAGCCACCACATCGGCGGGCGACAAACCATAGTGCGCCAAAGCAATCATGCTGTGAAACCACAAGTCGGCCACTTCGCCCACCAATTTTTGCGCTTCGCCGCCGTGCTCCATGTCTTTGGCGGCCATGACGGTTTCGGTGGCTTCCTCGCCAATTTTTTTCAAAAAGGCGTCTGGACCTTTGTGAAGCAAACGCGCCACATAGCTTTTTTCGGGATCGCCACCGTTGGCCGGTTTGCGACTTTCAATCACGGCCGCTAAGCGGGCCAAGGCATCGGTTGAACTCATGATTTTGGCAACAAGTGCTCACTTGTAAATAGTTTCGGGGTCTTTCAAGACCGGTTCGGTGGCTGTCCATTCGCCATTTTGATACTGTTGGAAGAAACAACTGTGACGGCCGGTATGGCAGGCAATGCCAGGCTCATGGCCGAGTTGTGTGACCTTGAGTAGCACGACATCGTTGTCACAATCTAATCGGATGTCGTGCACGCTTTGCACATGGCCCGACTCTTCGCCTTTGAACCACAGCTTGTTGCGCGAGCGACTGAAATACACCGCACGCTTGAGCTCAACGGTTTTTTCAAGGGCCTCACGGTTCATCCAAGCGAACATCAGCACATCGCCTGTGCTGGCTTCTTGAGCGATGACGGGTACCAAGCCCTGCGCATCCCATTTAATTTGATCTAGCCATTTCATGGGGAGAATCTACCACTTGTCGGTGTCTAGGGCAGGCGTTTGTTTACAAACGAACAGGAATACCCCGCTCGCGCATGCGCTGCTTGGCTTGCTGAACGGTGTATTCGCCATAGTGAAAAATGCTGGCGGCCAGCACCGCATCAGCCCCGCCCTGCTGCACGCCATCGGCCAGATGGTCCAAATTGCCCACACCACCCGAGGCAATGACGGGAACTTGCACAGCATCGCTGACGGCTTTGGTGAGGGCCAAATCAAAGCCAGACTTGGTGCCGTCACGGTCCATGCTGGTGAGCAAAATTTCGCCTGCACCAAACTTTGCCATTTGGGCTGCCCACTGAACAGCGTCTAAACCGGTGTTTTGCCGACCACCATGACTGTAAACGTCCCAGCCTTCACCGCGCAATTGGAGGGCCTCACCATGACGGCGTTTGGCATCAATGGCCACCACGATGCACTGCGCACCATACTTTTGCGACGCATCGCGAATGATTTGCGGGTTGGCAATGGCAGCCGAATTGAAACTGGTTTTGTCGGCACCCGCGTTGAGCAAGCGGCGCACATCTTCAACGGTTCTGACACCACCACCGACTGTCAGTGGAATGAAAACTTGTGAAGCTACCGCTTCAATGATGTGAAGAATCAAATCGCGGCCATCGCTGGTGGCAGTGATGTCCAAGAAGGTGAGTTCATCGGCGCCTTGATCGTTGTACCTGGCCGCAATTTCGACGGGATCGCCTGCATCGCGAAGCTCCACAAAGTTAACGCCTTTGACCACGCGGCCGCCCGTCACGTCAAGGCAAGGAATGATGCGTTTGGCTAGCATGATGTTTAAACCGTGAATTGTTGCCACGCTTCCCATTGCTGAGAAGGGGGGACTTCGATGAAAGATGTGACGCGCGCCGCCTCAACGCACAACATGCGTTGATAACCCAGAGCGGGCATGTCTGCAAGTTGGCTGCATCGATCAGCACCCGGATTCCAAACTACGCTTTGGCCCCAAGAGTCACTTTGTGTGATGTTCAGTTGTTGAGGGCCATCTTGCAAAACCCAAGTGGGCTGTTTTTCAGTCAAGACATCGTAGACCCGATCAAATTCAGTTTTGAATGAGAGTTGGCCTAAGCATGCATGGTGCGTGTCATTGACAGCATTCCACTCCGGTTGATTAACTTGCCCATGCAAAGTGACTTGGTCAATCTGATTCACGGCAAAGTAAGTGTGCAATGCCCCTGTGAAGCTAAGCGTTTGGTGACCAAGATTGAAAACCGTGAGTTGAACTTTCAAACTTTGAGCCCTTAACAACACCTTGAGTTGCGCATTAAATTGATAAGGCCAGAGGGCTTGGGTTTGCGCATTGTCTGAGAGCTCGAAAACGGGGTCTGCCCCTTGACTTTGCTCAGCCCGCAATTGCCAAGCCATGTTGCGCACAAAACCATGTTTGGGCAAAGTGCCGCGTTGGTTGAATTGCGGAAAGCAAACCGGAATGCCACCGCGAATGGCAGTGCTGCCATCACAGGCAGAAGTGGGGCTTAAATACAAACGTTCGCGACCGCCCGTTTGCCATGACAACACCTGAGCGCCCTGCTGGGCCACAAACACACTGTCGCCTTGCGGCAATGACCAGCGCCAACCTGCGTGGCCTTGCAATGAATCAGTCGTTAAGTTCATCGGCCCGTGCCTGGGCTGCTTGGAAATCAAGGTCGCCAGAGTAAATGGCGCGACCGCAAATGACGCCTTCGACGCCTTCATCTTGCACCGCACAAAGCTGCTCGATGTCGGCCATGTTGGACAGGCCGCCTGACGCAATGACCGGAATGGTAAGGGCTTGGGCCAACTTCACAGTGGCATCGATGTTGATGCCACTTAACATGCCGTCGCGGCCAATGTCGGTGTAGATGATGGACTCGACGCCCCAGTCTTCAAATTTTTTGGCCAGGTCGACTACTTCATGGCCTGTGAGTTTGCTCCAACCATCGGTAGCTACTTTGCCGTCTTTGGCATCGAGTCCAACAATGATGTGGCCACCAAAAGCACTGCAGGCATCGCGCAAGAAGCCAGGATTTTTGACCGCAGCTGTGCCGATGATGACGTAACGCAAACCGCCGTCGATGTATTTCTCGATGGTGTCCAAGTCTCGAATGCCACCGCCCAACTGAACAGGAATTTCGCCCCCCACCGCTTTGAGGATGGATTTGATGGCCGCAAAGTTTTGCGGCTTGCCCGCGAAAGCGCCATTGAGGTCTACCAAGTGCAAACGCCTTGCGCCTTTGTCAAGCCAGCTTTGAGCCATGGCCGCAGGGTCCTCACCGAAAGTGGTGGATTGGTCCATGTCGCCTTGTTTGAGGCGAACGCAATGGCCGTCTTTGAGATCAATTGCAGGTATCAGAATCATGGCTAAGGGGTAGCGCTAGAGTGAAGAAAAATGAAATTGGAAAAATCGTTGAAAAAAATCAGGGTTGCCAGTGCAAAAAGTTCCGATAAAGGCTCAAACCCTGGTCGGCACTCTTTTCTGGGTGGAACTGCGTTGCAAACAAATTATCGCGCGCAATGGCACAGGCAAAAAGCCCACCGTAGTCAGTTTGTGCTGCCACTTGGCTCGCATTATCGGGTTTTGCGTAAAAACTGTGTACAAAATAGAAATAGCTGCCATTGGGAATACGGCCCCAAACCGGATGCCGAACACCCTCATACTGGCAAAAATTGACCTGGTTCCATCCCATTTGAGGCACTTTGAAGCGACTGCCGTCGGCCTGGGACTTGCCAGCCAAATCAAACTTGACCACCTTGCCCGGAATAAGGCCAAGCCCTGGTACATCGCCTTCTTCACTGTGATCCAGCAACATCTGCATGCCGACGCAAACACCAAACAAAGGCTTTTTGTCGGCCGCATCTAGCACCGCTTCAAGCAAACCAGAGTCGCGCAATTCGCGCATGCAATCTGGCATGGCCCCTTGACCGGGTAGTACCACGCGAGCGGCATCTCGCACATCTTGGGGGTTGGACGTGATTTTCACTTCCACGCCGGTGTCTTGAGCAGCATGAATGACAGCTTGGGCGACTGAACGCAAGTTGCCCATGCCGTAATCCACCACCGCCACTGAATTGGGGGACATGCTCAGAGCGAACCCTTGGTTGAAGGAATCACGCCCACGGAGCGGGGATCAATTTCAAGGGCTGCGCGCAGCGCGCGTGCAAAAGCTTTGAACACGGTTTCGGCTTGGTGGTGCGCATTGTCGCCACGCAAATTGTCAATGTGCAGTGTGACCAAGGCATGGTTCACAAAGCCTTGAAAGAACTCGTGCATGAGTTGCGTGTCAAAGCCGCCCACCATGCCGCTGGTGAATGGCACGTGATTGACCAAACCGGGACGTCCTGAAAAGTCAATGACCACGCGCGACAAAGCTTCGTCAAGCGGAACGTAGGCATGCCCGTAGCGGCGCAGACCTTTTTTATCGCCCACAGCTTTTGCCACTGCTTGACCCAAAGTGATACCCACATCTTCCACGGTGTGATGGCCATCAATGTGCAAGTCGCCCTTGGCTTCGATTTCCAAGTCGATAAGACCGTGGCGGGCAATTTGATCAAGCATGTGGTCAAAAAAGCCGATGCCCGTGGACAAGCTGGCTTGGCCGGTGCCGTCTAGATTGACTTTGACTCGGATTTGAGTTTCAGCAGTTTTGCGCGTGACTTCTGCAACGCGAGGTGTAATCATAAAGATTCCTTGAGTGCTGCCAACATGCTTGTGTTTTCTGCGGGGGTTCCGACAGTGAGGCGCAGGCAGTTGGTGAGCAATGGGTGCATTTTAGAAACGTTCTTGACCAAAATGCCTTTCAACTTCATACCTTCGAAGCACTTTGTGGCGTCTGGCATACGAACCAAGAGCATATTGGCCTGGCTGGGAAAGACTTGAACACCCGAAATAGCAGCCAATGAATGGCTGAGTTTTTCACGTTCTTCTCGAATTTGAGCTGCCTGCTGGGAAAAAACTTCAGCGTGTTCCAAAGCAAACAACGCGCATTCGCAGTTCAAGACACTGATGTTGTAAGGTGGGCGAACTTTGTCGATTTCAGCGATCAAGGCTTTGGGGCCGACCATGTAGCCCAGGCGCACACCTGCCAAACCAAATTTTGACAAGGTTCTCATCAGCAGCACATGGCCATGGCGGACAATTCGGTCCATGTAGGTTTGGCTTGCAAAGGGTTGATACGCCTCGTCCATCACAATCAATCCGCCTTGCTGACCTTGGGCCACCACAATGCGTTCAATGACATCGGCATTCCAAAGAGTACCCGTTGGGTTGTTGGGGTAGGCCAAATACACCACCGCCGGTTTGTGGGTTGCAATGGCACTCAGCATGGCCGCCTCGTCCAATTCAAAGTTGGCAGTCAGTGGCACACCGTGAAATGTCACTCCTTGCAATTGCGCACTCATGGCGTACATCACAAAGCCTGGCAACGGCGCCAAAATGCTGGCCCTGGGCACATCACAGGCCACTGAAAGGAGCGTGATGAGTTCATCGGATCCATTGCCCAACATGATGTCAAAGCCTTCTGGCATGTGCACATATTTGGCCAGTTCTGCGCGCAACACATTGACGCGGTCACCTGGATAGCGGTTGAGGGCCAAAGCCCCCAAACGTTCACCCAATTGCTTTTGCAATTCAGGGGGCAAGCTGAAAGGGTTCTCCATGGCATCCAGTTTGACCATGCCGCTTGAGTCTTGAACGGCGTAGGCATGCATGGACTGCACATCTTGGCGGATGTGTTTCAGCCATGAGGCGGGAGATTGATTGGTGCTCATGGTGTTTCTCTTGGAAGTGGCACAGGGTTCAAGCGCAACTCTGCCGCGCGGGCATGCGCTTGCAAGCCTTCGCCATAAGCCAATTCCGCTGCAATTTTTCCGAGGCTTTGTGCGCCCTTCTCACTCACCTCAATGAGGCTGGAGCGTTTTTGAAAATCGTACACACCCAAGGGTGAAGAAAAGCGCGCAGTGCCGCTGGTGGGCAACACATGGTTGGGTCCGGCGCAGTAATCACCCAAAGACTCACTGGTGAATGCGCCCAAGAAAATAGCGCCAGCATGTTTGAGCAAGGGCTCCCATTCATGGGGGTTGCGACTGGACACTTCCAAGTGCTCGGGAGCGATGCGATTGCTGATCTCGCAGGCCTCTTGCATGCTGCGCGTTTGAATGAGCGCGCCGCGGTCATTCATCGATTTGGCAATGATGGCTGCGCGCGGCAAAGTGGGTAGCAACTGATCGATGGCGGCTTGAACTTTGTCGATGTAGTCGGCATCTGGGCACAGCAAAATACTTTGCGCCAATTCATCGTGCTCGGCTTGTGAAAACAAATCCATGGCCACCCACTCTGGGGGCGTGGTGCCATCGGCCAAGACTAAAATTTCGCTAGGACCCGCAATCATGTCGATGCCCACGGTGCCAAACACACGCTTCTTGGCGCTGGCTACATAGGCGTTGCCAGGGCCTGTAATTTTGTCGACTTTAGGAACCGTCGCTGTGCCATAGGCCAAGGCGGCCACTGCCTGTGCACCGCCAATGGTGAAGGCGCGGGACACTCCGGCCACATAAGCCGCAGCCAAAACCAAGGGGTTTTTCACGCCTTGGGGCGTGGGCACCACCATGATGATTTCTTCAACACCTGCCACATGCGCAGGAATGGCATTCATCAACACGGACGAGGGATAAGCTGCTTTGCCGCCAGGCACATAAATACCAACTCGGTCTAGGGGCGTGACTTTTTGACCCAGCAAGGTGCCGTCTTCGTCTTTGTAAGACCAGCTTTCGCCAGAGGCTTTTTTCTGCGCCTCGTGGTAGCTGCGCACACGTTTGGCCGCTGCTTGCAAAGCTTCTTTTTGGGCATTGGGCAAGCCTTCAAAGGCCGCCTTCAATTCTGATTGTGTCAGCACCAATTGCTGCATGCTTTGAGCGCTGAGGCCGTCAAAGCGCTGCGTGTATTGCAACACTGCAAGATCGCCCCGTTGCTGTACATCTGCCAAAATTTCAGCCACGCGTGACTCAATGGCCGCATCGGCGTCTGCAGACCAATGCAAACGTTTTTGAAATGCAGTTTCAAAATCCGTGTCGGTCGTTTTCAAACGCAAAGCTTTGGCAACTAGCGAGATCATGAATCGAGTCTTTTGAGGTAAAAATGAACTGCTGGAGAATGCTGCACAACAGACTTTAAGCTTTGGCAGCAGCTCGCGCTGAGACTGCGCTTGCAAAAGCATCAATGATGGCACGAATGGGTTCTTGCTTTAATTTCAGAGAGGCTTGGTTGACAACCAACCTTGAGCTGATCTCCATGATGCGCTCGACTTCAATCAGGTGATTGGCTTTCAAAGTACTGCCCGTTGAAACCAGATCAACAATGGCATCTGCCAAACCCGTGAGCGGTGCCAACTCCATGCTGCCATAGAGCTTGATCAGATCAACGTGCACCCCTTTTTGCGCAAAAAATTCGCGCGCAATGCTGGTGTATTTGGTGGCCACTTTGAGGCGCGAACCAGATTTCACGGCAGTGGCGTAATCGAAATCGGCACGCACAGCCACACTCATGCGGCACTTGGCAATTTGCAAATCCAAGGGTTGGTACAAGCCATGGCCGCCATGCTCAATGAGGGTATCTTTGCCTGTCACGCCCAAATCAGCACCGCCATACTCCACATAGGTAGGCACATCGGTGGCACGCACCAAAACCACTCGCACACCCGTTTGGTTGGTGGGCAATATCAGTTTGCGGGAAGTCTCTGGATCTTCCAGCACTTCAATGCCCGCCACTTTCAAGAGCGGCAGCGTTTCATCAAAAATTCGTCCTTTGGACAAGGCCAAGGTGATCATGTCAGTTCCTGTGCTTACTTTGAACGTTCAATTTGCGCGCCCACTTTGCGCAATTTGGCTTCCATGCGATCGTAGCCACGATCGAGGTGGTAAATGCGGTCAACGATGGTTTCGCCTTCCGCCACCAACCCCGCAATGACCAAACTTGCTGAAGCTCGCAAATCTGTGGCCATCACAATGGCGCCCGACAATTGGGTCACGCCTTGGACCACTGAAACTTTACCGTCAATTTGAATATTGGCACCCAAGCGAACCAATTCATTGACGTGCATGAAACGATTTTCAAAAATGGTTTCAGTGACTTTGCTGGTGCCCTCGGCAATGCAGTTCAATGCCATGAACTGAGCTTGCATGTCGGTCGGAAAGCCAGGGTACTCTGTGGTGCGAAAACTTTGTGCCTTCAAGCGGCCTTGCGCTTTCAAGCGAACAAAGTTAGAGCCCACTTCAATCTGCGCGCCAGCATCTCTGAGTTTTTCAATGACCGCTTCGAGGTGATCACCCCGCGCATGCTTCAACACAACATCGCCGCCAGTGGCCGCTACTGCGCATAAAAATGTACCT
>CANHXV010000081.1 GCA_947464665.1 Comamonadaceae bacterium | reverse complement strand
TTGCGGACTTCTTCGGGGGTTCCGTCGCCAATTTTTTTGCCATAGTCCAAAACCACCACACGGTCTGAGATGTCCATCACGACACTCATATCGTGTTCAATGAGCACGATGGTGGTGCCAAACTCGTCGTTCACATCCAAGATGAAACGGCTCATGTCTTGCTTTTCTTCCATGTTCATGCCGGCCATGGGTTCGTCCAGCAAAAGGACTTGCGGCTCCATGGCCAAGGCACGTCCCAAGTCGACACGCTTTTGCAAACCATAAGGCAGTTGACCGACAGGTGTTTTGCGATGGGCTTGAATTTCGAGGAAGTCGATGATGTGCTCAACAAAGTCGCGGTGCTCTTCTTCTTCGCGTTGGGCAGATCCAATGCGCAGAGCTTGCATGAACAAGTTGCTTTTGATTCTCAGATTTCGGCCAGTCATGATGTTGTCAATCACGCTCATGCCTTTGAATAAAGCCAAGTTTTGAAAGGTTCGGGCAATGCCCATTTCTGCGACTTGCCGGCTGTTCATGTGGCTGAAAGTTTGACCACGAAAAGAAATGCTGCCTTCTTGGGGTTCATAGACACCGTTGATACAGTTCAACATGGAACTTTTGCCAGCGCCGTTGGGCCCAATAATGGCCCTGACTTCGTGCTCGCGAACGTTGAAAGAGATATCGGTCAGCGCTTTCACACCACCGAATCTGAGACTGATGTTGTTCACATCCAGAATCACGTCACCAATTTTTTTTGTCATAGTGTGTTGTCTGCTTCAGCCTTTGTAGACTTCAAGCTGCAGCCTTTACGGGTACAAATGTTTGGGCATCTGAAATATTGAGGGTGGCACTGACACGGCCTGAGCGGCCATCTTCAAACTTCACAACCGTCTCAATGAACTGGGTGGTCAAGCCGCCATAAAGCGCATCGACCAAGGGCAAGTATTTCTCGGCAATGAAACCGCGGCGAACTTTATTGGTGCGCGTGAGTTCGCCGTCATCGGCATCCAACTCTTTGTGCAGCACCAAGAAGCGACTCACTTGGCTGCCTGCCAACAATTCGTCTTCAGCCAGGTCGGCGTTAACTTGCTCCACACACTCTCTGATGAGTTGATAGACTTCCGGCTTTTGCGCCAGGTCGGTGTAACCTGCGTAAGGCAAATTGCGGCGCTCAGCCCAATTGCCCACGGCATCAAAATCGATGTTGATCATGACGCAAACTTTCTCGCGCTGGTCGCCATAGGCCACCACTTCTTTGATGTGCGGAAAGAACTTGAGTTTGTTTTCGACATACTTGGGTGCAAACATGGCACCGTCGTTGCTGCCGCCTTTGATGCGGCCCACGTCTTTCACGCGGTCAATGATTTTCAAATGGCCATGGCTGTCTAAGAAGCCCGCATCACTGGTGTGGTACCAGCCATCTGCTGTCAAAACTTCGGCAGTAGCTTCTGGGTTTTTGTAATAGCCCTTCAGCAAGCCTGGTGACCTGACTAAGATTTCGCCGTTGTCTGCCACTTTGATTTCAACCCCGCGGCAAGGCACACCCACGGTGTCGGCGCGCGCTTGGTTGTCGGGCTGCAAGCAGACAAACACAGCCGTTTCGGTGGAGCCATAAAGCTGCTTCAAGTTCACGCCAATGGAGCGGTAGAACGTGAACAAATCGGGGCCAATGGCTTCACCCGCGGTGTAGGCCACGCGCACACGGCTAAAGCCGAGGTTGTTGCGCAGCGGGCCGTAAACCATCAGATTGCCCAAGCTATACATCAGGCTGTTGAAAAAGCCAATCGATTCGCCCGCCATGCGCTTAGGCCCTACTTGCATGGCCAGGCTCATGAAGTATTTGTAAATGTTGCGCTTGATGACGCTGGCATCTTCCATGCGAATGCTCACACTGGTGAGCATGCCTTCAAAAACACGGGGCGGGGCAAAGTAGTATGTAGGACCAATCTCTTTCAAGTCGATCATGACAGTGGCTGCCGACTCAGGACAGTTGACCACGTAGCCGGCCACCAACCACTGCGCATAGCTGAAAATATTTTGACCAATCCAGGCGGGTGGCAAATAAGCCAACACATCTTCGTTGGCCGTCAGGTGGTCAAATTCGGCGCCAGCTTGTGCGCGGTCGATCAAGGTACTGTGGGTGTGCACGACACCTTTGGGATTGCCCGTGGTGCCGGATGTGAAGAACATGGCGGCCACGTCATCTTTGGTGCCCGCTTCAACCTGCTCTTTGTAAAAATGTGGATGCTGCTTGGAAAAAACTTCACCCGCCGCCAACAATTCGTCCACTGATCCGAGTCCGGGCTCATCGTATTTGCGCAGGCCTCTGGGGTCGTCGTAGTAAATGTGCTCGAGTGCAGCGTAGCTTTCGCGTACCTCCAACATTTTGTCCACTTGTTCTTGATCTTCCACCACGCACAAACGCACATCGGCATTGTTCATGGGAAAGACACACTCAGACGCCGCTGCGTCTTGGTACAAAGGAATGGGTATGGCGCCAAGCGATTGCGCAGCCAACATGGTGGCGTAAAGGCGAGGACGGTTAGAGCCCACCACAACCATGTGCTCACCCCGCTTTAAGCCCGCCTGATGCAGGCCGCAAGCCATGTTCGCCACCATGGTGGCCATTTCTTGCCAACTGATGGTTTGCCAAATGCCATATTCTTTCTCACGCATAGCCGGCGCGGTAGGTCGTTGCTTGGCATGCGTCAACAGCAATTGAGGGAAGGTCGTCTGCATACGGGTCCTGGTTAATCTCAGTCTTTCCCAAATAAGAGAGACTGGTTGAATTCTGAAACTGGATGCTAGACTCTGATTTGACGCCAAGTTGTCGTTTCGACGACAATCTGGAGATTCACCCACTAGGATTTTCCCTAGGGTTTTCAACGTCTTACATTAAATTGACATGACATCTGACCTGCATCAAAGAAGGCGTCCGCCCACCGAAGAGGAATTGGCCAGCATTCCTTGGCTGGTTTTGCTCTTGCCAAAAGAGCGGGAGCGCGCCACTAACGCGTTGCGCGTTGGTGATGCCGAAAAAGGTGATTTTGTATGCCGCGTCGGTCGGCCTGTGACTTATTGGTTTGGCACCGTTTCGGGTTTGCTCAAAATGAGCGCGGACAACGAGGCTGGCCAAACCATGACTTTCACGGGCGTGCCTCCAGGTGGCTGGTTTGGCGAAGGCACAGCCTTGAAACGCGAGGCCTACCGCTACAACATTCAAGCCCTCAGAGCCAGCGTGGTGGCGGGCTTGCCCCTTGAGACTTTTCATTGGCTGATTGACAACTCGCTGGGCTTTAACCGCTTTGTCATGAACCAGTTGAATGAGCGCTTGGCTCAGTTCATTGCGGCCAGGGAGTTTGACCGATTGAGCAATCCAGATTTGCGCGTTGCCCGCAATTTGGCGGCACTCTTCAATCCGGTGCTGTTTTCAGGGGTGGGTGATTTGCTGCGCATTACGCAGCAAGAGCTTGCGTATCTGGTGGGGCTTTCCAGACAGCGTGTGAATGAAGCCATGGTTCACTTGCAGGAAGAGGAACTCATTAGGGTTGAATACGGCGGTGTCCGAATTTTGAATTTGCACGGCCTTCGAACCCGCATGATTGACCGCAGAAACAGGGACAATCAGTCCAAAGAAAACGTTTTATGAATCAGCCTCCTCCAAAGCCTGCCTTTGCCCGTGCGCCACGACCAGCCAACGCGGTTTCAAACGCACACCCCAGTGCCTCTGGCGCCACCACCGTCCGCCTGAACAAGCGCATGGCCGAGTTGGGACTTTGCTCACGCCGCGAGGCCGATGCTTGGATTGATCAGGGCTGGGTGAGGGTCAATGGCCAAGTTGCCGAGATGGGCATGCAAGTGGGCTCGACCGATCGCATCACGGTAGAACGTGAAGCCCACGCCCAACAAGAACAACAAGTGACGGTGTTGCTGCACAAACCCATGGGCTACGTGAGTGGCCAGGCAGAGGACGGACACGAGCCCGCCATGGTCTTGTTTCAAGCGCGCAATCAATGGTCGGGCGACACCACCCGGATTCGCTTCAGTCCTGTGCAGTTCAAAGGTTTGGCACCTGCCGGCCGCTTGGACATTGACTCCGTGGGCTTGCTGGTCATGACGCAAGATGGCCGAGTGGCGCGCCAACTCATTGGCGAAGACGCCGACATGGAGAAAGAATATTTGGTGCGTGTGACTTGCTCGGGGCCGCAAGGCGATGTGGCGGTCAACGTGCAAGCGCATTTTCCTGAGTCACAAATGCAACGCTTAAGACATGGACTCAGCTTAGATGGCAAAGCCTTGAAACCAGCCCAAGTGGAATGGCAAAACCCAGAGCAACTTCGCTTTGTGCTGAAGGAAGGCAAGAAGCGCCAGATTCGGCGCATGTGTGAGCAAGTGGGCCTGAAGGTGGTCGGACTCAAACGCATTCGCATGGGGCGCATCAGCTTGGGCGCCTTGCCGGTAGGACAATGGCGATATTTGGGCCCTAAAGAGTCGTTTTAAAGCTTCCCCTGCCCGCAACCGCCCCTTGAAATTTTCAAACCCATCCCCAACTCTCAAGTTGCGGCTGTTTTAGCCCTTGCCGTCTGTGCGGCAAACCCCCTTTTAAACCCATTTAACCGCTCTTCAGAAGATGACTAAAAAGACCCATGCTTTCCAAGCCGAAGTAGCCCAACTGCTTCATTTGGTTACCCACTCCCTTTATTCAAACCCCGAAATTTTTGTGCGTGAATTGGTGTCCAACGCATCGGACGCCTGCGACAAATTGCGATTCGAGGCTTTGAACAACGATGCGCTGTACGAGAGTCAGCCCAATTTGGAAGTCCGTTTGTCTTTTGACACAGAGGCCAAAACCCTGACCATTACCGACAACGGCATTGGCATGACGGCGCAAGAAGCCATCGACAATTTGGGCACCATTGCCAAGAGCGGCACCAAAGACTTCGTGAGCAAGTTATCTGGCGATCAAAAGGCCGATGCACAACTTATTGGCCAGTTTGGTGTGGGCTTCTATTCTGGTTTCATTGTGGCCGACAAGATCACGGTCGAAACACGCCGTGCAGGCGCGCCTGCATCAGAGGGTGTGCGCTGGATCAGTGGTGGCACGGGCGATTTTGAAGTGGAAGCCATCGAGCGCGCCACTCGCGGCACCAGCATCACCTTGCACTTGCGCGAAGACGCCTTGCAATACGCCAACACTTGGAAACTCAAAGAAATCGTTGGCAAATACTCTGACCACATCAGCTTGCCCATCTTGATGGAAAAAGAAGAGTGGAAAGACGGCGAGCTGATTGGCAAAGACGAGAGCGAAGGCCGTCAACCTGGCAGCATGGTCAAGACTGGCGAATGGGAAGCCATCAACAAAGCCACGGCATTGTGGACACGTCCTAAGAAAGATGTGACCGAAGAGCAATACAAAGAGTTCTACAAACAAATTAGCAAAGACTTTGCCGAACCGCTCACATGGACGCATAACCGTGTGGAGGGAAGCACTGAGTACACCCAACTTTTGTACATCCCTTCACAAGCGCCGCAAGACTTATGGAACCGCGACAAAAAAGCCGGTATCAAGTTGTATGTCAAGCGCGTCTTCATCATGGACGATGCTGAGGCCTTGATGCCCAATTACTTGCGCTTTGTGAAAGGCGTGGTGGACTCTGCCGACTTGCCTTTGAACGTCAGCCGCGAATTGCTGCAAGAAAGCCGCGATGTGAAAGCCATTCGCGAAGGCTGTACCAAGCGCGTGTTGTCTATGTTGGAAGATTTGGCCAAACACAACAATGCGCCGGTCACTTCAGAAGATGGTGTGACCGATGTGGTGAGCGAAGAAGACAAAGCCAAGCAAGGCCAGTACACCAGTTTCTACAAAGAGTTTGGCGCTGTCTTGAAAGAAGGTTTGGGCGAAGACTTTGGCAATCGCGATCGCTTGGCCAAATTGCTGCGCTTTGCCTCCACGTCTTCCGACGAAGTGAGTGTATCTTTGACCGACTACAAAGCGCGCATGAAAGAAGGCCAGGAGGCCATTTACTACATCACTGCCGACACGCTGGCCGCGGCCAAGCACAGCCCCCAATTGGAGGTTTTCAAGAAGAAGGGCATTGAAGTTTTACTCATGACCGATCGCGTGGACGAGTGGGCCTTGAACTTCATGAGCGACTTTGATGGCACACCCATGCAAAGCGTGGCCAAAGGCGCGGTTGACTTGGGTACCCTGCAAGACGAAGAAGAAAAGAAAGCCGCTGAAGAAGCCGCCGAGGCTTTCAAGCCTTTGTTGGCCAAATTGAAAGAAGCGCTGAAAGACAAAGCCGAAGACGTGCGCGTGACCAGCCGCTTGGTGGACTCGCCCGCTTGCTTGGTCGTCACCGACAACGGTATGAGCATGCAATTGGCGCGGATGCTCAAGCAAGCTGGACAGCAAGCCCCTGAATCAAAGCCTGTGCTGGAAGTCAATCCAGAACACGCTTTGGTCAAGAAGCTCGATGGCTCAGTGCACTTCCATGACCTGGCCAACATCTTGTTTGACCAAGCCTTGTTGGCCGAAGGCGGCATGCCAGAAGACCCCGCAGCCTATGTGCGACGCGTGAACGCCTTGTTGGTTTAAACCACCAACAACGGCTCTTGCATTTGCTCGATCTGCTCTTCCAACATTTGCACCTGGCCACGCCAGTAATCTGGTGTGCCAAACCAAGGAAAGTTGATGGGAAAAATGGGATCGTCCCAGCGGCGCGCTAACCACGCGCTGTAATGCACCAAGCGCAAGGTGCGCAAGGGTTCTATCAGCGCCAACTCACGTCGGTCAAAGTCGCGCACTTGTTCATACCCTTCTAGCAGCATGCTCAACTGACCTGAGCGCTGTTTGCGATCGCCCGACAACAGCATCCACAAATCTTGCACGGCAGGACCCATGCGGGCATCGTCCAAATCAACGAAGTGCGGACCACCGCTGGGCAGATCGGCAGGCGTCCACAGAATATTGCCTGGATGACAATCGCCGTGTAAGCGTAGCATTTGAAAATTCGGCCAGTCACTGCCATGTGCAGCGCCCAAGCCACTGGCATTCATCACATCCATGGCCTGCTGCCAAGCGTCTTGCCATGCACGCTCAACTTCTAAAGGAATGGCTTTGTTGTGAAGCAACCATTCCTTGGGCTCTTGCATGAAGGTGTCGATGCTGAGTGAAGGTCGATTGTGAAAAGCTTTGGCAGCGCCTACCGTGTGAATACGGGCTAAAAATCGACCGATCCATTCCAATACTTCATCGTCGTCTAATTCCGGGGGACGTCCACCGCGGCGTTCACTGACGGAATACGAAAAGCCTTGGAATGATTGCCCTTGCGAAGCATCCTTACCCGCGAAAGTTTTGTGATGCAAGGTGTGTCCTTGCAAATTCAGCGGTGGCACCACAGGCACCTCTGCAGCCACCAACTCTGCCGCAAAGTCATGTTCTTCTTGTATCTGCGCATCCGTCCACCGGCCAGGCCGATAAAACTTGGCTACCACGCTTTCAGGGACAGGCGTGCCATCTGTTTGTGCAGGCGCTCTTTCAGTTTCCAGTTGAATTTGATACACGCGGTTTTCGTAGGAGCTGAGCGCAATCAGTCGACCATCGCCCATCAAACCGATGTCGGCCAAGGCATCTAAGACTGCATCGGGAGTGAGCGATGCATACGGATGCAAAGCGTCCCA
Source organism: Comamonadaceae bacterium (assembly GCA_947464665.1). GTDB lineage: Bacteria > Pseudomonadota > Gammaproteobacteria > Burkholderiales > Burkholderiaceae_C > Limnohabitans_A. The sequence goes on along the minus strand of CANHXV010000081.1, from coordinate 1,148 downwards.
CTCGGCAGGCCCTTGTGGGAAATCATTCGTCATTCAGTGTTCCTAATAATTCAAACGGCACGTCTTGCTTGACCAATATCACTGTACACGGTGCGTCCATGGCCACTTTGATAGGAACGGTGGTCACAAAGCGTTGAATTTGCAAGCCATGCGTAGCGGCGCCCATGATGATCATGCTCACTTCGTTGCTTTCAGCATACGACACAAGTGCATGTGCCACATCGCTGGCTTCCAACACGTGAAAGGACACTTGGTGGTCTCGCAAATCCAAGCCCTGTGACCATTGCTGCATGCGCGTCAAGTGCATCCGGTGCACACTGCTCTCGCTTTTGTGCGATTCGGTGCTGTTGGTGTCGTTAGGCGATATCACGGTGACGCAGGCCAAACGAGCGCCAGGCCTGATGCCTAAAGAGCGATCGGCCGCTTCCCGCAATGAATACCAAGTGGCATCACTCACATCGGCATGCGGCAAAGCCACCATCAAAATGGGCACTTCTTTGATTTGCTTTGAAGGCAATGGACTCGGTTGGTAATGCATGCCCGCAGCTTTGATCCATCGCTTGAGGTGTTCATTGAAGCCCGTGCCTTTGAGCTGCCTGCCGCGCTCAGTGATGCGTATTTGCTCGGGATTGCTCAAGTCCATCGCCAAGTGAGCTGCCGATGGATAGCGCTTGGCGGCTTCTGGGTGCAAGCATTTCAAAATCACTTCTTGCAACCACTGGGGCACATTGGGATTGCGCTTGCAGGGCGGTACCGGGTCCATCCACAAACGCTGTCGCATGCCACCTGCAGTGACAGGCTCACCAAAGGGCAACTCGCCCGTCGCCAATTCGTAGAGCATGACGCCAATGGCAAAAATATCCGAACGCGGATCACCGCGCACACCGACCACTTGCTCTGGTGCAATCCAAGCGGGCGAACCCACCGCTTTGCGCATTTCTTCTGCCAACAAATCTGGATAGTGTGCATGGCAAGACAAGCCAAAATCAAGCAACACCACCTTGCCATTGGGTCGAATCAGGACATTGGCAGGCTTCAGGTCTAGGTGACACACATTTTGTTTGTGCAAACTGTGAACAGCATGCGCCAACTCAGCGCCCATTCGGGCAATTGCCCTGTCTTGCACGCCTGTTTGAAAAGTTTCTGTG
>CANHXV010000080.1 GCA_947464665.1 Comamonadaceae bacterium | reverse complement strand
GCGCCATCATGAAATTTGAAGAATTGAATTTGGCTCCGGCCATTCTGCAGGCCGTGCAAGAGCAAGGCTACGACACTCCCACGCCCGTTCAGGCTCAAGCGATCCCCATCGTCTTGGCAGGTCACGACCTGTTGGCAGGGGCTCAAACTGGCACCGGCAAAACAGCCGCTTTCATGCTGCCCATCTTGCACAAACTGAGCTTGTCAGAGGCCGGTCGAAATAAATTTGGCGGCAAAGCCATTCGCGCACTGGTGCTCACACCCACTCGCGAGTTGGCCGCCCAGATTGAAGAGTCCGTCAAAGATTACGGCAAATACCTTAGCCTTCAGTCCACCGTTGTTTTTGGTGGCGTTGGCATGAAACCCCAAGTCGATCGTGTCAAGCGCGGCGTTGATGTCTTGGTTGCGACCCCAGGCCGCTTGCTCGACTTGCAAGGCCAAGGACTGCTAGATTTGTCCAGCATTGAGATTTTGGTCTTGGACGAAGCCGACCGCATGCTCGACATGGGCTTCATCCATGATGTGAAAAAAGTTTTGGCTTTGGTCCCCAAAGACAAACAGAGCTTGCTGTTTTCAGCCACCTTCAGCGATGAAATTCGCGATCTCGCTGCCACCCTCTTGAAGAACCCCCAGAGCATTCAAGTCACACCCAGCAACACGACTGTGCAGCGGATTTCTCAAGTGATTCACCCGGTGGGTCGCGGCAAGAAAAAAGAAGTGTTGGTGCACATCATCAATCAACACAACTGGAGCCAGGTCTTGGTATTCACTCGCACCAAGTTTGGCGCGAACAACGTGGCTGACTACCTGACCAAAAACGGCATCAAGTCCATGGCATTGCATGGCAATAAAAGCCAAACAGCTCGCACGCAAGCTTTAGCTGGCTTCAAGACTGGCGACATTCGCGTTTTGGTCGCCACCGACATCGCAGCCCGTGGCATTGACATTGAAGACTTGCCCCATGTTGTGAATTACGAAATTCCCAACGTGTCTGAAGATTACGTGCACCGCATTGGCCGCACGGGTCGTGCAGGCGCAAGCGGCGAAGCAGTGAGTCTGGTTTGCCTGGACGAAGAAGGTTTCATGATGGAAATCGAACGCTTCACCAAGCAGGAAATTCCTGTTCAAATATTGGAAGGCTTTGGACCTGAGCCTGGCGAAAAGGCAGAGCCCATTGCCATGGGACGTCAAACTTTGTGGGGCGGCGCAGGCCGTCCACCAAGCCGTGATGTGATGCAAGCTGCAGCCAAGGCTGCGCGCTCAGACATGATGCAACGTATTCGCGAAACCAAAGGCGCCGCCGGTGAAGGTGGTGGACGAGGTGGACGCTCTGGCGGCAATGGCGGCGGTGGGCAAGCCCGCCCAGAAGGAGGCGCAGGTCGCTCGCGCAATGGCCCCCCTCCTTCACGTCGTGGCGGTCCTGCACAGGGTCCACGCACAGATCGCCAAGATCGCGGCGAAAGAAGATTTGATGGCGCAACATCTGACCGTTTCAACGAGCGCGGCGATCGACGCAACGACCGCAATATGGACAGAGACCATGACCGCGGGCCCCGTGGCGATGAGTTGCCTCGTCACATCGACCCGCTCATGACCAATCAATTTGCGCGCCAAGGCGCACCTCGCCGCAACAACAGCGGGGGTGGCGGTCAACCCGATCCAACTCGTACCAGCATCGACAGCTTGGCTGGCAGTGGCCGCGGCGGTCCGCGCCGTAATGGTGGAGGCGGTGGCGGATTTGGCGGCGGCCGCAGAAGTGGTGGCGGTGGCTACGGTGGCGGCAATGGCGGCGGCCGATCTTTCGGTCGCTGATCAGACGTCAATTAGCAATTCGCCTGCCTGTGATCGGCAACGGCCCGGTCATCGAACCTCATGTCGGGACTGCGCAGTTCTCGGTGCTTGGTGACCCTGCCGCGCATTCTGGCGCGCCACATTTTAAAAGAACGCGAACTGAGTTCAGCACGCATGATTTTGATCACGCCAGATTCCGTCACGCCCGTTCTTTCAAAGATCGTCTCAAAGGTGGTGCGATCTTCCCATGCCATTTGAATCACGGCGGACACATCCCCAGGGCTGAGGTTCAACGAAGTTTCAAGTGATTGAGGCATGATGGAAAAACCAAACGGGTCAGATCTACGGGGTAGGGACATTATCGAACAAGCCAGCAAACACCTGCAGCTTCCCGCCACAATAGCCCCATGAAGACCTCTTTCAAAGGCAATAAACAAAGCCTACCCAGCAAGCCCTGCAAGGTGTGCGGGCGGGACATGACTTGGCGCAAGGCTTGGGCGAAAAATTGGGATCAGGTTTTGTACTGCTCCGAATCATGCAGAAAGAAAAAATCTGCTGGTCCTCAAGGAAACATCCAACATGGCTAAATCACTGCGTCATTTGGTCTTGATCTTGGGAGATCAACTGAACCTAGATTCAACAGCCTTGGCTGACTTTGATCCCACACAAGACATCATTTGGATGGCTGAAGTGATGGAAGAGTCAACCCATGTTGCTTCTTCCAAACAGCGGAGCACTTTGTTTCTCAGTGCCATGCGCCACTTTGCCGAAACTCTCAAAGCCAAAGGCTGGCTACTCAACTACACCCAGCTAAACGACTTAAACAACACGGGCACCTTGGCGGGCGAACTCGACAAAGCCATTCAAAAACTAAGACCGCAAAAACTGCTCATGACAGCGCCTGGGGAATGGCGCATTCTGCAAAGCTTACGAGCCGTTGCCAAAAAAAATGGCTTGGCATTGGACTTTCGGGATGACGCGCACTTCTTTAGCACCGTGCGTGACTTTGCAGAGCACGCCAAAGGTCGCAAACAATTGCGCCAAGAATTTTTCTACCGAGAGTTGCGTCAAAAAACTGGCATCTTGATGGACGGCAAAAAACCAATCGGTGGTCAGTGGAACTTTGACGAAGAAAATCGCGGCAGCTTTGGCAAGGCAGGCCCGGGCTTGTTGCCCAAACCCTTGAGATTTGAACCCGACAGCATCACACAAGATGTGATGAACTTGGTCAATGAGAAGTTGGCTGCAAACCCTGGCACTTTAAACAGCTTTGCCTGGCCCGTCACACGCAAGCAAGCCCTTGAAGCACTTGACAGTTTCATTCAGCATCGACTGCCCTTCTTTGGCCTGTACCAAGATGCAATGTGGGAGGGTGAGGTTTGGCTGTATCACTCGCACATTGCAAGCGCCTTGAATTTGAAACTGCTCAATCCCCAAGAAGTCGTCAGTGCTGCAGAGAAAGCCTACGAACAAGGTCATGCGCCGCTGCCGGCGGTTGAAGGCTTTATTCGTCAAATTTTAGGATGGCGAGAATACGTGCGCGGTATCTACTGGACGCAAATGCCCGAGTATTTAGAGCGCAATGCCATGCAGGCCTCAGCACACTTGCCCGCGTTTTACTGGACCGGCGACACAGACATGGCCTGCTTGCGAGACGCCATTTCTCAAACGCTGAACCACGGCTATGCCCACCACATTCAACGCCTGATGGTCACGGGGCTTTATGCGCTGTTGCTGGGCGTGGTGCCCAAAGATGTTCATGCCTGGTACTTGGGTGTATATGTGGATGCGGTGGAATGGGTTGAACTTCCTAATACTTTGGGCATGAGCCAGTTTGCAGACGGCGGCGTGATGGCCAGCAAACCCTATGTAGCCAGCGGTAAATACATTGACCGAATGAGCAACCACTGCAAAGGCTGCCGCTTCAATCCTGGCCTATCAGTCGGCGAGAATGCTTGTCCATTCACCACCCTTTATTGGGACTACCTGAACCGACATGTCGATCTGTTGGCCAAGAATCCTCGCATGCTGATGCAGCTTAAAAATCTCAATCGACTTTCACACGAAGAGCGAAGCGCCATTGCAGCGCAAGCGAAACTACTCACCAACACCTCTATTTGAAGAATGACTTACTTTTACGAACCCCGCCTCGGACACCAACTTCCACACGATCCCTTCAATGCCATTGTGGGCCCTCGCCCTATTGGTTGGGTCTCTTCTCAAAGCGCTGATGGCGTCTTGAATTTAGCGCCCTACAGTTTCTTCAATGCTTTTAATTACATACCACCCCTCATTGGCTTCTCCAGCATTGGGCGCAAAGATTCACTCAACAACATTGAGGCTACTGGGGAATTTGTTTGGAACTTGGTCACGCGCCCGCAAGTTGAAGCCATGAACCAGACCTGCAAAGCGGTGCCCCCTGAAGTCAATGAATTTGAAATCTCAGGGCTTTCAACAGCTCCGTCCCGATTGGTCAAGGTGCCTCGTGTAGCCGAAAGCCCTGTGAGTTTTGAATGCCGATGCACCGAAATTTTGCAAATGAAAAATTTACAAGGTGAACCCCTTCAAACTTGGATGGTTTTTGGTGAAGTGATTGGTGTTCACATCGATGAGAGGCTTTTGAACAATGGCATTTACGACACCGCCAATGCACAGCACGTGCTTCGCGGTGGTGGCCCTGCCGATTATTTTTCAATTGGACCAGAACAGCTGTTCAAGCTACATCGGCCATCAAACTGAATGACTCTCAAGGTGTTGTTAATCCTTGAGAAACAAAGTTCGCAAGGGCTCTTCCCCGACCTGACGGCTCCAGTGTCCATGCACAGCGGGATCAAAACTTACCCCTGCAGGCAAGGTGTCGGCAGAGTAAAAATGTTCACCTGCGGAGAACACACGCGAGCTGCCATCTTGCAAACCAATTTCCATTTGACCCGACAAAATAAAGACCCACTGAGGCTTGCCCGTGACATGAAATTGGCTCCGAAATCCAACCGGACTGTAGCGAATTTGATAGCCCTCTGCTGAGAAAACTTCGGTCAACTGACTTTGTAGCGTGCCCTCGCCCAAGGTCATTGTTTCTTCTTTGAATCGTGCTTTGCCATCGGTGTCGGTGAACAGCACTACTTTGGTGAAATTTGTCATGATTCAAGGGTTATAAAAAATGAATTCGATCAGGGCGCTTTGATCAGTTTTGCGGGGCCTGACAGGCTGGGCAATTTTCTACGTGAGTTTAAAACATGCTCCATGTCTTGGTGTGCGCCTTCAATCAAAACTCGAATGGCTTTTTCAGCCTTGTCTGGATTTTTGGCCATGACAGCGTCCAACACCGCCTTGTGCAAAGGCAAAGCTGCTTTAGGCGCATCTTTGCGCGCCGTTGAAATTTCAAAACTGGTTCGAAGCAACGCCCCTAAAGCCTTACTCATCTGCACAATCATTCGATTGTGCGATGCCACCAACATGCCTGTGTGAAAGTGCATGTCGTGGGTGACGTAATCACCGCCCTCTTCGATGGCTTTTTTCATGCCGGCATAAGCGGCAGACACAACGTCAATGTCGGCTGCGGTGGCGCGCTCTGCTGCCAAGCGCACAGCCGCCGGCTCTACCACTCTGCGCAGCTCCTGAAGGTCGCGCAAAAATTCTGCTGTCAGTCCGGCTTTGGCTTGCCACGCAATGACATCAGGGTCAAACCAATTCCATTGCTCCTCTGGCAAGACTCGGGTACCGACCTTGGGGCCTGTAAAGATAAGGCCCTTGGCAACCAAAGATTTGACTGACTCTCGAATCACGGTTCGACTGACACCCAATTGTTCGCACAGAACAGGCTCTGGCGGCAAGCTGCCACCCACGGGGTACTTGCCGCCTACGATGGCCTCGCCAATATAGTCAACCGTGTTGCCATGAACGTTTTTGATCATTCGAAACGGGAGTCAGTTGTACTGAACATGGTTGGACCTGAAAGGAGGCTCAAGTTCGACATTCAGGCACTGGGGTTAGGACGGGCTGCCCTGCCATGAATGCCTCTAAATTGGCCAAGGCCAAGGCCGACATGGCCTTGCGTGTTTCAACGGTGGCGCTGGCAATGTGAGGGGTCAGCACCACGTTGTCGAGCTTTCTTAACTCTGCAGGCACATTGGGTTCATCGACGTAGACATCCAGGCCTGCGCCAGCAATCCATTTCTTTTGCAAGGCTTCAATGAGAGCTGCTTGATCGACCACAGAGCCGCGCGCCACATTGACCAAGAAACTCTGCGGCCCCAGAGCCTTGAGCACTTCGGCGTTGATCAGATTTTTGGTGGCGGCGCCACCTGGTGTGATCACAACCATGAAATCAACCTCAGCCGCCAAAGCAAGCACATTGGGCACATACTTGTAAGCTACATCAGAGCGTTGATTGCGAGTGGTGTAGCTGATGACCATGTCAAATGCAGCTGCGCGTTTGGCAATGGCTTGGCCAATGCGGCCCATGCCCACAATGCCTAACTTGGCACCTGTGAGTTTGCGTGTGAGTTGGAAGGGACCATCTAGCCAATCGGCGTTGCGGGTAAAGCGATCGGCTGCGGGAATTTTGCGAGCCACTGACAAGAGCAAGCCCATTGCCAAATCGGCCACATCGTCATTTAGCACTTCAGGTGTATGTGTCACCATAATGCCGCGCTTTTTGGCCGCCGCGACGTCGATGCCGTCATACCCCACGCCACACACTGAAATCATTTCCAAGGCAGGAAACAGCGCCATGTAACTCGCATCAATTTTGGACTCGCCGCCCCCTACCAAGGCGCGCACACGTCCAAAAACTTGACGATCGCGTATGTGATCGCGCTCGTGGACCACAAATTTTTCTTGCAAGCCATTCGTTAAAAAAGGGGGAATGCGCGAGGTCACAACGATTTCTGGATTATGAAAGGTCATTTTGAGAATCTCCTGGTCACAAAAAAACCACCGCCATGGCGATGAATGGATTGAGGGTTTGCACGAGTGCCAATGGGCTCAAAATGCAACCCAAATCATCTATCATCATACGATAATATCGTGACCCCTGAATCAACCGTCAACCTCTATCAAAGAAAATTGCCATGACTCAAAGCCCCAAGAAAAAACCCGAAGAATTGCGCAGCCAACAGTGGTTTGGCCGACAAGACCGTGACGGCTTTGCCTACAGAAGCTGGGTCAAAGGCAAAGGCGTCCCGCACGACCAGTTCGATGGCCGGCCTGTCATTGGCATTTGCAACACCTTTAGCGAACTCACGCCCTGCAATTCACACTTTCGCACCTTGGCAGAGCAGGTCAAGATTGGCGTTTACGAAGCGGGTGGGTTTCCGCTCGAATTTCCCGTTATGTCTTTGGGTGAGACGCTGCTGCGTCCTACAGCCATGCTGTACCGCAACCTGGCCTCTATGGATGTGGAAGAAAGCATTCGCGGCAACCCCATCGACGGCGTGGTGCTTTTGATGGGCTGCGACAAAACCACCCCCTCACTGCTCATGGGCGCCTCTAGTGTTGACTTGCCCACCATTGGCGTGTCGGGTGGCCCCATGTTGAATGGGAAATGGCGCGGCCAAGAATTGGGCTCCGGCACCGGCGTCTGGAGCATGAGCGAACAAGTGCGAGCCGGCACACTCAAGCTCCAAGACTTCTTTGAAGCCGAAAGCTGCATGCACCGCAGCCACGGCCACTGCATGACCATGGGCACTGCCAGTACCATGGCAAGCATGGTGGAAGCTTTGGGCATTGGTTTGCCTGGCAATGCGGCCTACCCTGCAGTTGATGGCCGACGCAATGTGTTGGCGCGTGAAGCGGGCCGACGCATCGTCGACATGGTTCACCAGGATGTGAAGATTTCTCAAATTCTGACGCGAGAGGCTTTTGAAAATGCCATCTGCACTTTGGCCGCCATTGGTGGCTCTACCAATGCCGTGATTCACTTGATTGCCATTGCTCGTCGATTGAACATCAACCTCACCATTGACGACTTCGAAAAATTGGGCAGTGAGATGTCCAACATTTTGAATTTGCAGCCTTCTGGTGATCACCTCATGGAAGACTTTTGTTACGCTGGCGGCCTGCCTGTCGTGATGAAAGAGATTCAAAAGTTTTTGCACAAAGATATCTTGACCGTGAGCGGCAAGAGTGTGGCTGAAAACGTGGCCAGCGCAGAAAACTACGATCCTCGCGTCATCAAAACCTTGGCAGCGCCTTTCAAAGAAAAAGCAGGAATTGCCATCTTGCGGGGCAACTTGGCACCCCGCGGTGCCGTCATCAAGCCCAGTGCAGCCACACCTGCACTCATGGTGCACACAGGTCGTGCGGTGGTGTTTGAAGACAGCAATGACTTTCACAAACGCATTGATGACGAGTCTTTGGACGTTGATGAAAACTGCATCTTGGTGCTCAAAAACTGTGGCCCTAAAGGCTACCCCGGCATGGCCGAAGTGGGCAACATGCCACTTCCCCCCAAAGTCTTGCGCAAAGGCATTACCGACATGGTGCGCATCAGCGATGCTCGCATGAGTGGCACGGCTTACGGTACGGTGGTGCTGCACACCACGCCTGAAGCAGCCGACGGCGGCCCCTTGGCTGTGGTTCAAAATGGCGACATGATTGAACTTAATGTGCCTGAGCGCAGAATGCAATTGCTGATCAGCGATGAAGAACTCAAAGCGCGTTTGGCCAAATGGGTTCGCCCAGAGCCCCCCTTAAAGTCAGGCTACTGGAAACTGTATGTCGACACCGTGCTTCAAGCAGACGAAGGTTGCGACCTTAATTTCTTGGTGGGCAAGCGCGGCGCCTTTGTGCCCAAAGACAACCACTGATTTTTTCCTATTCATATTAGAAAGCATTCACCATGAAATTACTCATCACCGGTGGCGCAGGATTTCTAGGCGCACGCTTAGCCCGCGAAATTCTCAAGAAGGGCGAACTCAACGGTCACAAAGTCACTGAGTTGCACATTGCCGACTTGTTCCCTGCGCCAGCTGATTTATTGGCAGACTCTCGCGTCAAAGGCCATGCTGGCCCCATGCTGGAGCAAGGCGCATTGTTTCAGAGTGGCTTTGATGGCGTGTTCCATTTGGCCTCTGCCGTGTCTGG
>CANHXV010000079.1 GCA_947464665.1 Comamonadaceae bacterium | reverse complement strand
TTTGCCCCACGCCTGCCAACTCATATTCGATGGGGTCTTCCACTGTCATGATGTTGCTGCCTGCAGCGTCCAAGCTTTGCAGTGCTGCATAAAGCGTGGTGGTTTTGCCCGAGCCGGTAGGGCCTGTGACCAAAATCAAACCATGAGGTTGGGTGACCAATTGCTCAAAGCGTTGCAGAGTGGCACCTTGCATGCCAACGGACTCAAGGCTCAGACGTGTTTCTGATTTGTCAAGCAAACGCAAAACTGCTCGCTCGCCATGGGCGCTTGGCAATGTCGAGACGCGAACGTCAACCGCCCGAGAACCTAAACGCAAACTGATACGGCCATCTTGCGGCAAGCGCTTCTCGGCAATGTCCAGTTCGGCCATGATTTTGAGCCGAGAAATAAGGGCAGCGTGCAAAGCGCGATTGGGTTGTACCACTTCGCGCAAGTTGCCATCGACCCTAAAGCGCACACTGGAGTGGCGCTCATAAGGTTCAATGTGAATGTCACTGGCACCATCGCGAGCCGCTTGGGTCAAAAGCGCATTCAACATGCGAATGATCGGCGCATCGTCGCTGGTTTCTAACAGGTCTTCGACCGCTGGAAGCTCTTGCATCATGCGTGACAAGTCAGCGGCAGACTCCACCTCACTGACCACAGCTGCTGCACTGGATTCGCCAGGGCCGTATTGCGCTGTGTAGGCTTTGCTGACACGTTGTCTCAGATAGGTGGTGTCTTCTTGTGCAATGTCCAATGACAACTCAGCATGACCCCATTTGCGCATGACTTCTGAAATGGCATTGGGCACACTGTCTGGGCAAAGCCAAAGCGTGAGCCGCGTGCCGTCGTCCTCCAACAAAAGTTGATGGCTGCGCGCAAAGGCGTAGGGGAGCGGGAAGCGGTGTGCCATTAAGGTTTGCGATTGGTTTCTGGCAAGACCGGTGAGCCAATGGCAGGCAGCCCAGGGCTGCTGCTTGGCGTTGCTTCTATTTGGACACTGCGCATTTGCTCATAACGACTCAAGGACAGGTTTTCAGTGGAAGCACCATCACGCACCACCACAGGACGCAAGAAGACCATCAAATTGGTTTTCTTGCGGCTGCGAGAATCGGCGCGAAACAGGTTGCCAAACAAAGGCACATCGCTCAAACCGGGGACACGCTCTTGGCTGTTGCCAAAGTCGTCTTGAAGCAAACCACCCAGCACCACAATGCCGCCATCTTCCACAAGTACGCTCGACTCGATGGAGCGCTTGTTGGTGATGAGGCCTGTGGCAGAGTTGATAGACGCTGGATCCAGCCGGCTGACCTCTTGGTAAATTTGTAATTTGACAGTGCCGTTTTCACTGATTTGCGGCTTCACCCGCAGCGTCAGGCCCACATCTTTTCGCTCGATGGTTTGAAACGGATTCACTGACCCTGCACTGTTGTTGTTATTGGTGTATTGACCCGTGACAAACGGCACGTTTTGACCAATCACTATTTTGGCTTCTTCGTTGTCCAGCGTTAAAAGGTTTGGCGTTGACAGCACATTGCCATCACCGGTGGTTTGTAAAAACCGCGCTAAAAAGCCCAGGACATAGGTGCCGTTGTGGTTGTGCGCCACACCTACGTTGAGTCCAGTTGAAGGCGCCACGGTGCCGCTTGCGCCTTGAGTGGCCAGAGAGATGAGGTTGGCACCACCCACTCTGAAGTTGGTGCCTAAGAGGCCGATGTTGGTGTCGCCTTTGCCGCCCAAAGGCCCTTGCCACTGCACGCCAAACTCAGCTGCTTTTTCAGCACTGACCTCGGCGATCAAACTTTCTACAAATACTTGAGCACGGCGCGCATCAAGTTTGTCAATGACGGCGCGCAGTTGTCGGTATTGAGGTTCGGGGGCTGTGATGATGAGCGAGTTGGTGGATGGATCGGCTTGAATTTGTCCGCCTGTTGAAGCTTGAGCACCTGCGCTGTTGAAACTGGCGTTGGCACCCCCGCCACCGGCTGCGTTATTGAGCGTGTTGTTGGTGGAGGTCGTGCCTGAGGCCATGGGGCTGTTGGCGCCGCCTGCAGCGTTGCCTTGTGCGGAAATGGCAGCACGCAAGGTGGCAGCCAATTTGGTGGAATCGGCATTTTTCAAATAGACCACATGAATGTTGCCGCTGGCTGCATGAGGGCCCTTGTCTGTGGGCTGGTCCAGTTGCGCTACCAAAGATCGGGCCAGTGACATGCGGGCAGAGTTGGCAGCCCGCAAGATGAGTGAGTTGCTTCGCGCTTCAGCCATCACCGTGGTTTTAAAGCTGGCATCGGTTTGACCTGCCGCGGGTGCAGCGCCACTGGCGGCACCCGAGTCAAGCAGGCGTTGCAACATGGGAACCAGATCAGTCGCCAAAGCATTCTTTAGGGGAATGACTTCTACGCCAGTGGCGTTGGCCACATCGAGTGCGGCAATGATGCGTGCCAAACGTTGCAGGTTGTCAGCGTAATCGGTAATGACCAAGGCATTGGTGCCGGGGTTCACATTGAGGGTGTTGTTGGGGCTGATGAGGGGACGCAGAATGGGCACCAAATTGTTGGCGCTCTCGTGGTTCAGCTGAAAAATCTGCGTGACGATTTGCCCATTCGAGGCCGGCACCGTGCCAGCAGAAACGCCGCCACTTTGCAACTTGGCATCTGCCTCAGGCACCACCAAATACAAACCAGCCGACTCGACCAATGCAAAACTTTGCGTGCGCAATTGGGCTGCAAACAAGCGAAGCGCTTGCGAAGGCGCTACAGGGACATTGCTGGTCAGGGTGATGGTGCCCTTCACACGGGGGTCGACCACCACATTGTGGCCAGACAAGGTGGCCAAGGTTTTGGCCACGGCGTCAATTTCAGCATTGACAAAGTTCAATGTGACGGGCTCTTGAGATTTTTTGGCTGCAGAGTGGCCGGACGTGGCGTTGGTTTTTTTGTTGGCTTGAGGGGCTTGTGCTGTTGCATGACCAAACCCCAACACCAAAGGCAGCGACATGCCTACGCAGATGACCCAGCGCGGCATGCGCAGAGCAATGTTGTTGAATGAATGTGTTTGTGAAGCCATGGTGTTCAACCTAGTGAAAGCAAGCTGCGCGCCCCTTGGCGCTGTCCGATGATGTTCAGCAAATTTGACAAAGCTGCTGCGTGCTCAGGCACGGCAGAGGCTTCGCCCCGAAATTGAAGTCGTGAGCCTTGCCACTGACCTTGGCCGCTTAAAAGCAAACTGCCAGACTGCGTGGTCAAGGACAAAGACGGCAAAGGGTTGGCGGCAGAAGCCACCTCTAAATTGATTTGGTATGTGCCCATCGGTTTGAGGGTGCTCAATTTAGATGACATGTTTTCTGCAGTGAGTGTGATGGCGCCTTGAAGCCAACTTGGCTGCGATTGGAAATTGACCTTCAATTGCTTGGTTTGCAGTTTGAGGGTGCCTTCAGGCTGAAGCGTGTTCCAAGGTGCGCCCAAGCCACTTAACAGATGCGCAGGCCACTGAGATTGGTGATCGTCTACGACCAATTGCCACACTCGCAGGCCCTCGGTGGCTTGCAATGAAAGGTGTACGGCTTGGGTCATGCAGCAGGCTGCGTTCAAGCTGAAATTGAATTGAGGGCGATTCGAAGCATTCAGAGAGATGCTCGTTTGCCAGTTGATGCGCCCTGGCAAGGCCAACGCGTCGCGACTGCCTTCGCCGCCTGTCAAAACCAATTTGCCTGAACCTTGCCAGACAGATCCCTGAACTTCTTGAAGTTGGACTTGACCCAGACTTGCCTTGACCAAAGCTTGGGCCAACCACTGCGCAGGCAAATGAATCAGCAGCGCCATCAATGCGCCAAGCAAGGCGCCGGTCATGGCCCAAGCCCAAGCTCTTGGGTTGCGGGGTGCGCGCACTTTGTAGAAGTCTAAAGGCTGGTTAGGCATGTTTATCCGCCTGGCAAACTCAAAATGAGCGCCCCGCGCCAAAGTTCTTGGCGGTCTTGGTTGGGTGGTCCAGAGGTTGAGAACTTTTGAAGATGCGCTTCAATGGGCATCGCTTGTGACTGCTCTCTGGCCAATGCCAAAAACTGCGTCAGCGAATCGGCAGACACGCCACTCAGTGTGAGGGTGGCGCGAGAGCCTTCCAAGTTCAGTCTCGCGCCGCCGCCCAGCATTTCAGCGGCGGTTTTTTGCAAAAGGCGACTGGCGTCATTGGGTTTGATGCGCGGCGATTTTTGCAAAGCTTGCGCTTGTGCTTGCATGGCCTTTAACTGCTGAGTTTGCGCATCGAGTTGCGACAATTGAAGAGGCACTTCGCGCAAAGTTTTCAAAGCGGGTGCCAAGTTCCATGTCCAAAGCATGAGTGCCATAAAAACGGCGGCCAATCCCCCAAGTCGTTGGCGATCTTTTTTGGGAAGCGCTTGCAAGGTGTTGAAGAATTTCATGCTCAAAGCCCCGCCTTCAGGCCCACAATGCGCCATTGCGCTGCGCTGGCTTGAGCATCCAAACCTTGGTGACGCAGAGCCTTGGCAAACTCGCTGTTTTGAGCATCAGACAATTGCAAACCTTGCAGCCGAGTTTCGCCATTGCTTTGCAATTGATAGTCAATGTTAGAAATACTTTGGCCCGCTGGCAAAGCGGCACCTACGGCTTGCAGCACCCACTCCAAATCGCGTGATGACACTGCGCCTGCGTTGCGCTGCAAGCGTTCGAGTTCTTTGGCCATTTGCAGGGGTGCATCAACCACCGTGACATTGGGGAAGCTTTGTGTGAGGATGGATTTTTGCAATTCTTTTTGTAACTTGACTTGGGCATTGAGTTGCCACGCTGCCACGTTCAGCCCGACGCATTGGGCTGCCACCAACACGGCCAAGCCCCAACGCGCGGCTTGCCATGCCTGACCTTTGGCGAAGCTTTGCCAAAGGCGATGGGCCTTTTGAAGCCAGCGCGCAGAACCGTGTGCAGCAAATTCAAATTGCGCCAAGTCCCAGTTGGCTGCACCGGCTTTTGCATAGCGTTGCAAACCAGTGACCACTTCGATGCGCCATGTGTTGAAACGCTCTGCAGTCGCAGCCTGATGGTGTGACTGCAATTGGCGCAAAGCATTTTGCGCAAGGTCGGCCACGGCAGGGTCAGCTTGAAGCCTGAGGTTCGCAGGGATGTCTTGGGCATTGCCCAAAGACAGCAGTTGCTCGGTCCAATGTTTCAAGCCTGCAATGAGTGGCAGGCGCCATGCACCTTGGGCGTCATTCACCCAAAGCCAAGCATCTTCAGGCGTGCCGCTGACCCAGGCCGTCACCTTACCCAGATCGGTGCTGGGAGACCACTCTGGCACGATTCGATGCACCACATGGCCCATGGCTTGTAGCTGAGACAAATGGTGCTTTAGCCAAGCCTTGTTGCAAGCAGCCACCCAGCCTGGCGAGTTGGCCTCCCATTCGGCTTGCATGGACAAATGCATGGCCTCGGGGTCATCGAGCAAGGGCTCTTCCATCAAACTTTGCAGCGCAGCGCTTAAGCGGCTGGCTTGCCTTTGAACACCCGCAGGCAATGTGACGCGGTGCCACGACAGTGCTGCTGCTGGCACGATGGCCCAAATTTCTTTGTCGCGCGCGCCAACCATTTGAGTCGGCAAGACTGTTTGGGCATAGGATTCGCCGTTTTCTGAGTGAAGCGGCAGCGTGAATAGGAGTGTGCTCATGGCTGGCTTGATTGTAGAAGCGACTCGCGGTTTGGGGGCGGAAGTATTCCCGCAATTTTTTGCCGCCACACAAATGTCACATTGCCAGAATCTCGCAAGATCAAGGCGGTTTCCTCTTGGGTTCGATCTTCCATGCGCAAGCGCCCCCAGACTTCAAAAAACCGCGTCCCCACCGCGTGCCAACGCGCCTCCAGGGGTTTGCCGCCCAAGGCTTTGCTGGCATCGCTTAAGTTGCTGAAGTGCGCGCGTGTGCGTTGTTGTACAAATTGCTGCGCTGCTGTCAGCTCCAAACCGGGTACCGTGGCGTAAATGACTTCGGCGCTGGCTGTGTTCAGGTTGATTGGCGTGGCTTCGGGCAAGATGGTCACAAAGGGCATTAAGCGTTGAACGGTGTCTGGGCTTAAGCCCAACCACTGCAATTGTGTGATTTGCTGCGGAAGCAGGGAAACACCGTTGGCCACGCCCTGCGAGGCCTGTCCCATTGCAGGGTTTGACAGGTGCGCTGATTGGGCTGCGGCTCGCCATGCTGGCGCAAGTCTGTCTAGCTCGGCGCGGGGTAAATCCAGGACATTGAACAGCCGTACAAGGGCCAGTTGAAGAGGCTCATTCATTTTGGCGCTGACTTTGCCGTCGCTGGCCTCCAGCCAATTTGTCAAATTGATGCGGCTTTGTGCATCGGTGATTTGGCCCGACAAAAAGACTTCCGGGTCGCCCTCGCGAAGTTGCTGATCTTGCGCCAAAAATGTTGACAGTTTGGCTTCCTTCAGGAGCAATGCCCAAGGCTCTGCCAAATGGTCTGCGTTGCCATTGACGCTGCCTGAATTGGCTGAATTTCCGGCGATGGCATCTTCTCGCAAGATCAAACGTGACCAATCTAAAGCCCCGTTCAAAAGCCAAGACGACTGCACTCTGTGCCGCTCTGCACTCTCGACTTCGACATGTCGCCATTGCTGCCACAGCGCCACACTGGCCAAGGTGGCCACCAAAGTGACGACCAACATGGCGCTGATCAAAGCAGCGCCACGTTGACCCTTGAGTTTTGAGTTCGTGGATGGGTTCATTGCTTGGCCACCGTGAAAGTGGGGCGAACCCAGTCCAATGTCAATTTGCCTTGTACTTGTGCGTTTTCAGCCAAATCAAGCACCAAGCGAATGCCCTCCGGCAAAGAAGCTGAGTTGCTTAAATTGCTGGGGCCAGCGGT
This sequence comes from Comamonadaceae bacterium, assembly GCA_947464665.1. GTDB lineage: Bacteria > Pseudomonadota > Gammaproteobacteria > Burkholderiales > Burkholderiaceae_C > Limnohabitans_A. The sequence continues at coordinate 2,334 of CANHXV010000079.1, read as the reverse complement.
GTTGGTGGCGCTTGAGAGTGGGTTGCTCCACGCGCCATCGCGGTGGTAATAAATTTGCCAACTGCGAATGGGGTGAATCAAGACTTCATTGGCATTGTTGGGCATGGGGTTGCCAGCTGATTCGCCCCATACCTGCGCTTGCGTCCAAGCTTGTGCCCAGGCGTCGCGTTGGGTGAGTGGAGCCGATTGCCAGCGTGTCCATTGTCCATTGCCGAGGGTCCAGGCCACCACCTGCATGCCCGCTTGGGGGTCTTGTGAATGCTGCCGCGTGATGCGCAGCACACGCCCGTCCCAATCGAGTGCGGGGGTGTTTTGCAAAGTCACCATGTTGTCCAGATCGGTGCGCCATTGCGCCAAACCAACTTGCCATGTTTGGTTGGCATCGCTGCGTGTTTGCAAGGCCACTTGGGCTTTGGACATGCCATCCAAACCACGCCAAGAAATGAGCGCCATGAGCGCCAAGATGGCGCTGGCCACCAGCACTTCAATCAACGTAAAACCAGCCATGGCTTGATGCTTTTTCTGCGGGCGTTGCATCAGTAGCGTCCCAAGACCGTTGAAAGCTGAAGCAGGGGTGTGCTGTCTGAACCACTGCGCTGAACCACCCGCGCGTCAACCCTTCTGAAATTGGGATTGGGTGTGACTTGAACGGATAAATTCACTTGTAAATCTAAGTCAGCTTGGAGGCAGCTGGCGCTGCTTTCTCCAACAGGCGGCACTTGCCGAGACAAACGCAAGCGGCTGAACTCGTTTTCAGCGCAAATTTGTGCCAACCATTGCGTGGATTGGCGAGCGGCATTTCTGCTCAAGGCATCGGTAGAACGCAAACCCGCCATCAGTGCAATGGCCACAATACCCAATGCAACCAACACTTCAATGAGGGTGAAGCCTTGCTTGCTTTGTGAGCTTGAACGCACAGCGCCAGGTGTCAAATTCACGGTGCAGCTCGATTCACAGCAAAGGGCCGAAGCCCATCGGTACTGACCCAAACTTGCAAATCTTTCACCCGCAGTGTCACGCTTTGAGGCCCGATGATGGGGTCGGGGCCTAAGACCACCACAGTGTCAGTTGCGACTTGAATTTGGGGCGATAGCCATTGATCAGAAAGTGTTGGAGGTGGCAAACCTTCAAACACAAAAGCGCTTGGGCGGCCGCTGTTGCTCAGCGCTTGTGGGCGCCATTTCACAGGCACGCCGCTGGCCCTTGATCGGGCCCTTGCCGACTCAAACAAAGCTGCCAATCGCTCTGCATCTCGCTCCAAAACCGTTTGTGCAGAGTCGCGCAAACTGAAGCTGACTGCGGCCATGCCGATGGCAATCAGCGCAATGACCACCAGCAATTCAATTAAGGTGAAGCCATGTGATGGACGCATCGCAATTTATTGCCAGCTGCCAATGTCGGCATTCACACCTTCACCGCCCGATTGACCATCAGCGCCCCAAGACATCACGTCGACCTCGCCCTTCAAGCCAGGGTTGAGATACTGATAAGGCCGGCCCCAAGGGTCGGCCGGTAATTTGTCGAGATAGCTTTTCCAATTGGGAGGCACGGGCTCGGCTGAAGGTTTGGCCACCAAAGCTTGCAAACCTTGCTCGGCCGTGGGAAAGCGCTGGTTGTCGAGTTTGTAGAGCTTCAGGGCCTGGGCCAAATTGCCCACATCGGTTCGCGCCGCTGTGACGCGCGCATCGTCGGCACGGCCTAAAACACTGGGCACCACCAAGGCGGCCAAGATGCCAATGATGGCCAAAACCACCATCAATTCAATCAAAGTAAAGCCGCGCTGTTTTCTAGCGTGCTTAAGGCCTGGTGGCCTTGTTGCATTCACTGTCTGAACACCAGGGGTTGAATTTAGATTTTTGAATTTCATGGCAAAACCGCTCGCTGCTTTTTTTCACACTTCTCCATCATAATCCCCTCATGTTGCAAGTCATTCCAGGCTCATCCAAATCGATTTGGCCCGCGCTCTGTGCGTTGGGGCTAGGGTCTTTGGCCGCCTACACAGCCGTCGCCTGGATTCTGCAAATTCAGAGCATTTCTGTGGCTCCTTCGGCGGTGCCCAATGCCACGCAAGCTGCGGCTCCCCAAGCGGCTCTAAATGCCATACAAAGCAGTCATGTGGCTACCGCCTTAGGAGCGCCCAAAGCGGCTATGGGCCAGTCTGGCGCCAATGCTGGCGCATCATCAGACCACCAATGGTCCTTGTTGGGTGTGGTGGCGGGCGCTTCTGGTCGGGGTAGCGCTTTGTTGGCAGTCGATGGCCAAGCGCCCAAGGCTTACTTGCCGGGCGAGACAGTGGCGCCAGGTTGGGTCTTGCATTCTGTGGGACACAGGCTT
>CANHXV010000078.1 GCA_947464665.1 Comamonadaceae bacterium | reverse complement strand
TTTTGCAAAACAGTGACCACCGTGTTGGCTTCTTGCTCTGCAGGGACCACACTGATGGCTTGGTGATGGTGCGGGTCAAACTTGGTGCCTGCGGCTGGGTTGATTTCGATGACTTTGTTGCGTTCTAAGGCGCTTTTCAATTGTCTCAGCGTGGCCTCTGCACCTTCGCGAATTTGTTGTGGTGTGACGTTTTGAATGGCCAGGCCGGCTTCCAAACTGTCTAGCACGGGCAGCAAACTGTCGGCAAAACCTTCCACCGCAAACTTGCGCGCTTTGGCTATTTCTTCGTCTGCGCGACGGCGGGCATTTTGCACATCGGCTTGAGCGCGCAAGTACTGATCGGCTAATGTGGCGTTTTGGGCTTTCACATTGGCCAGTTCAGCTTGGGTATCTGCCAAAGGGTCTTGAGGGGCAGAGGCTTGTTGAGCCTGGGTGTCTGTGCCCATGGCCGCAGCAGCAGCGGCCAAGGCTTCAGCTGTGGGCATTACGCCCGCTGTACTTGGGTTGGAGTTTTGATTGGGGGTGTTTTGTGAGTTGGAATCAGACATGACAGGCATCCGCAAAAAATGACAACGCCCCAAACTTGGGGGCGCTTTGTGAAATTTCAAGACCCTGTTGGCGTCGTGCCAAAGGGGCTTAGGTCAAATTAAGACAGTTCGAGCAATTCGACGTCGAACTTGAGGGTGGCGTTTGGCGGAATCACGCCGCCGGCACCGCGGGAGCCATAGCCCAACTCTGAAGGAATGATCAGGGTCCGAGCGCCACCGATTTTCATACCGGCTACGCCTTCGTCCCAGCCGCGAATGACCATGCCTGCGCCCAAGATGAATTGGAAGGGGTCGCGGCGGTCTTTGCTAGAGTCAAATTTAGCGCCTTGCTCGCCATCTTCGTACAGCCAACCGGTGTAATGAACGGTCACTGTTTGGCCTTTGGTGGCTTCTGCGCCGTCGCCGACCAAGGTGTCTTCGTATTGCAGGCCAGTAGCTGTGGTAATCATATGGATGTCCTAGAAAGTAGTCATAGAAAGGCCGGTGCAAGACCGGCCGTTGGCAGAATTATGCCAGTGGACAGGCGCTTGCTAAAGCACCGAGTTCAGTGCGATGAACGTTTGGCCAAGTCTTGCATGAGGGCACGGATGCCGTAAGTCCATGCGGGTGCTTGGTCCGAGGTGGTCACGCGGTTGAAGAGCGTGCCCAATTGAGGCGTTGTGATGGCCACGGTGTCGCCCACCACATGCGTAAAGCCTTGCCCTGGACCATGTCGGTCTTGGGTGGGGGCAAACATGGTTCCTAAAAAAAGCACAAGGCCATCGGGGTACTGGTGGTAGGGGCCAATGGCTTGGGCGGCCAAGTCCAAGGGGTCTCGGCTGATTTGGCTAAGTGAACTGCTGCCTTGCATCACAAAACCTTCGGGGCCATGGACTGCCATGCTGAGGTCGGTGGTTCTGACGTTGTCGATGGTGTAGTGGTCGTCAAACAAGCGAATGAAGGGTCCAATGGCACAACTGGCATTGTTGTCTTTGGCCTTGCCTAAGAGCAAGGCGCTTCTGCCTTCAAAGTCTCGAAGGTTCACATCGTTCCCCATGGCGGCGCCGACCACGTGGCCTTTGGAGCTAATGACCAACACAATTTCAGGTTCTGGATTGTTCCATGAACTGCCGGGGTGCAAACCCACATCAAAGCCAGAACCCACAGCGCTCATGGCTTGTGACTTGGTGAAAATTTCGGCATCGGGGCCAATGCCAACTTCAAGGTACTGTGACCAGACACCTTGCGCCACCAAGACTTCTTTGAGTTTCATCGCTTGTGCTGAACCCGGTTTGACGTTTCGCAGGTTGTCGCCCATGACCTCAATCACGGCCTCGCGCACACTCTCTGCTTTGGCCGCATCACCGCGTGCTTGTTCTTCAATCACACGCTCTAGCATGCTGGCCACAAAGGTAACGCCTGCCGCTTTGATGGCTTGCAAATCAGTGGGAGTGAGGAACCAAGGATGTTGTTCGTTGCGACTTTGTGGATCTGTGTTGGCCCACAAACTTGAGGTTGACCATAATTTGCCGTGATGCTCCTGGACGCGTTTGGCCACATGGTCAAGCTCCATCAAGTCACTGCTGGTCAGTGCCAAGCCCGACAAGTCTGTGGTTTCTGTAGCGGAAACTTTGACAAGGTAAGGTCCTTCGCCGGGTACCCAAATTCGGCCAATTAAGACTGCGTTGCCCACATCTTCGGGCAGCGTTTTTGCCAATGAGGGAAAGCTTGAATGTGACATGGCGAGTCTCCCAATGTGTGTTTCTTGGACCCTTTGAGTCGGTGTCCTCAGAGGTAAATTTTTTGTAGCAAGGTCACCAAGGTTTGAACTTGGTTAGGCGTTAGTTTAGAGCCAATCTTCATTTCCAGTTCGGAAGCTGTGGCCTCTGCTTTTTCCATGAGTTCTAGACCTTTTTGCGTCGGGTGCAGCCCCATCGCTCGGCCATCATGAGGGTGCGGTAATCGTTCCAGCAAGCCCCTTGACTCCAAGGATTGCACCAATCCCACCAAATTGGGTGGCAAGATGTTCAGGGCTGCGCAGAGCTGCCGCGAAGTGACGCCAGGGTTGTGCACCACCACCGACATCACAGAAAAATCGACAGGCTTGAGGTCATAGACCGCCATGCGTTCTAAAAATTGACCAATCACAGCCAAAGCCGCACGGCGTGCGTTGTAACCAATCAAGGTTTCCAAATAGCTGGTGTCGACTTGATCGACAGAAGGGATGGAATTTTTCAAGTGGCTGCGCATTGCGCCTCAATAATATGCCTTCGCATGGCGAACTCAGGTAAGACCCACTGGCGGAAGGCCTTTGAAGGCGAATGCCAACGGTCTTTCAATTCTGGTGAGTCTTGATCCAGATTGGCATCGATGCGTTGCCAAGCCCACTGCAGCATGACCAAAGCCATGGCGCGCAAGTAGTCATCGGCCACACGATGCCCCACGCTGGAGTCATGTTGGGCCGCCGTCAGGATGCTTTGCGTCAACTTGCGAAGCTGTGTGGCTTCTGCTGTTTCAATTTGCGTTTCCACCTTCATGTCGTCCAGCAATTGGTTCAAACTCTGGCCGCCATCGGCCATGATTTTGCGGACTAATAAATCGATGGCTTGAATTTCATTGGTGCCTTCGTAAATCATGGCAACCCGCGCATCGCGAACGATTTGTTCAATGCCCCATTCGCGCACATAACCATGGCCGCCAAACACTTGCAAGCAATCGCTGCCACCATGAAAAGCCTGATGCGTGAAGGCCGCTTTCATCACGGGGGTGACCAGCGAACACCAACGCTGTGACTTGGCTGCTGCGTCCTTGTCAGCATGTTTGATGCGGTCTAACTCCACCGCAGTTTGGTAAGCGATTACGCGACCCCCATCCACCCATGAGCGCTGTGTGTCCAAAATGCGTTTGATGGCGGGGTGCTCAATGATGAAATCGGCTTCGGCGGCAGATTTTGCTTTGCCTTCTTTGCTCGCTGGCGCCCGCATCTGACGACGCTCTTTGGCATAGGCATCTGCTTTTTGCCAAGCAGCATCTAACAGGCCAATGCCTTGCATGGCCACGTGCAAGCGTGCGGCATTCATCATCACAAACATGGCGTTCAAACCTTTGCCAGGTTCGCCAATGATTTCGGCGAGGGCATCGTCAAAACGCATCACGCAAGTGGGGCTGCCGTGCAAGCCCATCTTTTCTTCAATGCGATCGCAATGCACGGCACTGCGTTCACCATTCGGATAAAACTTGGGGACTAAAAAGAGTGACAAACCTTTCGGTCCAGGTGGGGCATCGGGTAAGCGAGCCAACACCAAGTGCACGATGTTGTCGGTCAGGTCATGTTCGCCACCCGATATGAAAATCTTGGTGCCATTCAACGCATAACGGCCATCAGCTTGTGGTGTGGCTTTGGTGCGAGACAAACCTAAGTCGCTGCCAGCATGGGGTTCGGTCAGGCACATGGTGGCCAACCACTCGCCAGTGCTCACTTTGCTGAGGTACGTTTCTTTCAGAGAAGGGCTGGCGTAGTGCTTGATGCATTCGTATGCGCCATGTAACAAGCCGGGTGCCATGGTCCAGCCATGGTTGGCGGCCGACAGCATTTCGTACAGCATGATCTCCAGCACGGTGGGTAAGCCTTGGCCCCCATCTTCGGTGTCAGCAGAAAGTGCTGGCCAGCCGGCTTGCCAAAACATTTGGTAAGCCGCTTGAAAACCAGGGGGCATGGTCACTTTGCCGTCTTGCCATTGCGCACCAATTTCGTCACCGTCGCGGTTTAAGGGCGCAACCACTTCGCCGACAAACTTACCAGCTTCTTCCAAAACTTGTTGTACCAATTCGCCGTCTAACTCTTCAAACACTTGAAGTGATTTGAGTTGATCGGGTGCGTTCAATACATATGACAAGACAAATTGCATGTCTTGAATGTGAGGTTGGTAGTGGCTCATGGCGGTTAGAGACAAAAGAGAGAAATCTGCAAAAACGTCCGAGAGCTTTAATGGGCCCTCGGACAATGCAGTTCAATTCACTGAATTAGGAATCGACTGTGAAGCCAATGCGCTTGATCAGGGGACCCCAGCGCTCCAATTCAACTTGAGAGCTCTTCAGTTGATCGGCAATGGTGCCTCCGAACGGAATCAAACCCACAACGGTCAAGGCATCTTGCACCGCTTTGTCTTTGAGGGCTGCATTGATCGCTGCGTTGGCCGCTTGCAAAACATTGGTGGGCGTTTTGGCGGGCGCATAGAAGCCAAACCACTCTTCAACGGTCAACTCAGGGAAACCTTGCTCGGCAAAGGTGGCCACATCGGGCACAAAGGGTGAACGTGTTTTGCCAGAGGTTGCCAAAATGCGCATTTTGCCTGCTTTGTGGTTGGCAATGAAGTCGCCATGGGGTGTGAACATGCAAGCAATTTGGCCGCCGACCACATCGGTCACGCCCGGTACAGAACCGCGGTAGGGTGCGTGTTTGAATTCGAAGTTCTGATTCAAGCCCAGCAAAGCACCAATGAAGTGAGGGGTAGAACCTGCGGCAGGAGAGCCATAGCTGGCTTGAGCGGGGTTGGCCTTGGCCCAAACCACAAAGTCTTTCACGTTTTTAACGGAAGCGGGCACCATGGGTCCCACTGCAAAGCCGTGGTGAATCATGGAGCTGGTGCCCACAGGTGTGAAGTCTTCAAAGGGCTTGTATTGCAAATTCTTGAAAATGTGGGGATACAAAGAAATGGGTGAAAAAGGTGTCATGGCCAACACGGAGCCGTCGGCTGGGGCGCTCTTCAAAAGATTCAAAGCAATTTGACCGCCTGCACCTGGACGACTGTCAATGACGCCCGCATTTTTGCTGTAAGCGGTGCCGCCAAATTTTTCAGCGACACGGCGAGCGCAAATGTCACCAGAGCTGCCGGGAGGAAAGCCGTACAGAACCTTCACTTGTTCAATGGGCAGTCCACTTTGAGCCCAAGCTTGTTGAAAAGCGGTGCTGCCCATGATGGCTGCACCGATGGTGGTTTGCAAAAAATCACGACGATTGGTCATGTTTGTCTCCTCTGAGGGTGGTTGAAAAAATGAAATGGAATAGAAATATTTGTGAATTAACTGCACATTGCTTTGATGTCCGCGGGAACTTGAATGGCTTTGATGCGATCGGGATCATCTGGGTGCTTGATACAGAAAGCTCGCACTTCTGTGCCTTCACACAATACGGTGTCGCCGCGCATCACCACATGCTTGTGGACGAAGGTCTTGTCGCGCCACTCTTGCACGCTGGTGTGAATTTGGAGTGTTTCGCCATAGGTAGCAGGGCGGCCAAACTTGGTGTTGATTTCCAGCAGCGGTGTACCAATGATGCCGGTCGTTTTGACCAGCTCGCGCCAAGGTTGCACGCCGCACTTCATAAAGAAATTCAGCGAGGATGCATCCATCCATTTGGAAAAGTTAGGAAAGAACACGATGCCTGCAGGGTCGCAGTCACCAAACATCACCTGTACTTCGTAAACAACGGTCTTGCTCATTGAAAACTTTCTTGCAATTAGCGAGGTGCCATGCGCAGTGCGCCATCCAAGCGAATCACTTCGCCGTTGAGATGGCCATTGCTCACAATGTGCGCCGCCAATTGCGCAAACTCTTCAGGTTTGCCAAGGCGTGATGGAAAGGGGATGCTGGCGGCCAAAGAGGCTTGAACGGGCTCGGGCAATGTTTTCAACAAAGGCGTTGCAAAGATGCCGGGAGCGATGGTGCAAACACGAATGCCATGCTGCGCCAAATCGCGTGCCATGGGCAGGGTCATGCCGGCTACACCTGCCTTAGATGCACTGTAGGCTTGTTGACCCACTTGGCCATCGAAGGCTGCCACCGAAGCTGTGAACACCATGGCGCCCCGTTCGCCGTCTTCCATCGGATCGAGCTTGGCGCATGCTGCGGCAAAAACCCGCGCTGCGTTGTAAGTGCCAATCAAATTGACGTTGACCACTTTGGCAAAGTCTTCCAGAGGCGCTGGGTTGCCATCTTTTCCCACAATGCGTTTGGCAGTCCCGATGCCGGCAATCTGCATCAGGATGCGCGCGCCGCCTTGGGCTTTGGCGGCTTCTGCCACAGCGTTTTCCATGCTGGCTGCGTTGGTCACATCGCACTGAATGGCGATGCCGCCAATGTCAGCCGCAACTTTTTGCGCGTTGTCGAGGTTCAGGTCGAGTACGGCTACTTTTGCGCCCAGACGGGCCAGTTCGCGAGCGGTAGCTTCACCGAGTCCAGAGCCACCGCCGGTAACCAATGCGCTCATGCCTTGAATGTTCATGTTGGACTTTCAAAAAAATTAAAGAGTGGGTTTCAAAATGAAGTGCAATTTATCTTCATGCAATGCCGCTACGGTGTCTGAGCGGTGAGTCAAAACTGAACGTTGATTGATGGAGCCCTTGTCTGTAATCTCACCTTTGTCGATGGTGGGCGGCTCAGACAACAAACACATGCGTGCAATGCGATTGGCGCTGCCAGTGGCTGTTTTGGCCAGTTCATCGATGATTTTTTGGAACTGCGCCAACACGGGGGCGCTGCCCAGGACGTCGGCCATGGGTGCATCAGCCGCCATGCCGCTCAACGCGCGCACCGCAGGCGTTGGGAAGACCATGGCGCCAACTTCTTTCAAGTTGATGCCTGTGAGCACCACGTCTTGAATGTAAGGCGCTCCCGCTGCAATGATCTTGCCGCGCAAAGGGCCCACGCTCACAAACGTACCAGTAGCCAATTTGAAATCTTCGGCAATGCGACCGTCAAATTTCAGACCTAAATGCACATCGGTTTCATCAATCCATTTGACGGCATCGCCCGTGCAAAAGAAGCCTTCGTCGTCAAAGGATGATTTTGTTTCTTCGGCATTGCGCCAGTAGCCTGGTGTGATGTTGGGGCCGCGATAACGTACCTCGGTCTTGCCGCCCATGTCGACCAGTTTGAGTTCCAAGCCAGGCGTTGGCACACCCAAGTCGCCAGCATTGACGTAGGGGTTGGTCACGAAAATGCCGAAGGGGCCAGACTCGGTCATACCAAGACCTGTTCCCATCACAATGCGCTCGCCAACTTCGCGCTCTTGCGATTCATACAAGCTGTCCCAAATGGGTTGTGCCAAAGCAGCGCCTGCATAAAAGAACATTTGCACGCGTGACAACAAAGTCTTGCGCAGCAAGTCGTCTGTTTTCATCGCCAGGGCGATGGCTTCAAAACCTGTGGGTACATTGAAGTAAACAGTGGGGGCAATTTCACGCAGGTTGCGCAATGTTTCATGCATGAGGGCAGGTGTTGGTTTGCCATCGTCGATGTACATCGTGCCGCCATGAAACACCACCATGCCGAAATTGTGATTGCCCCCAAAGGTATGGTTCCATGGTAACCAATCCACCAACACCAAGGGCTCTTCAGCCAAGATGGGCATGGACTGCGCCATTTGTTGTTGGTTAGCACACCACAAACGCTGCGTGTTGATGACGGCCTTGGGTAACTTGGTAGAACCACTGGTGAACAAGAACTTCGCAATGGTGTCGGGGCCTGTGGCCGCTATGGCCGCATCCACTTGCGCTGTAACGGGGGTGTTGCACAAGGCTTCAAAAGTTGTGACTTGTTTGCCTTCAACGCTACCTTCGTCCATCACAATTTCCATCTCGCTGGAGACAGTTGCTGCAATGGCTTTTGCATAACGTGCATCGCTGGCAAACACCAAGCCTGGCGTGACCGTTCGCAAGACGTGTTTGAGTTTGTCGTAGTCTTGGCTGATGAGGGAGTATGGGGGTGAGGTGGGGACAAAAGGCACGCCTGCCACCATGCAACCCAAGGCCAACAGGGCATGTTCCAAACTGTTCTCACTCAAGATGACCACCGGGCGCTCTGCATTCAAACCACGGTTGATCAGACCTTGTGCAATGTTGCGTGCCGTGTTCCAAGCTTCTGAATAAGTGACATGACGCCAGTCACCCAATTTGCCATCTGCCAATTTAATGCGTCGTGCAAACAGCGTTTGCGTCGGTTTTTTTTGGGCCCAGTGTTGCAGGCGATCGGTCAGGCGATCTGGAAAAGCTTGTAAATCTTGATCTGCTTTGAGGTAGTGCGTGCCGGGCACTCCATCTTTTAAGGTGACGCGTGTCACGCCAAACCGCAGGGGTCTAAATTTAGGTGCGCTCATGCTTGTCTCTCAGTAATGGCTGGCGAGGTAATTGTTTTTAACAAGGGCTGGTTAGCTCTTTTGAACTTTGGCAGCCTTGCCTTCTAAGAAAGCCCTTACGCGCGCTTTGGCTTCTGGCGCCGCTTGTGCAATGGAGGAGATGAGGGCTTCTGTGAGGTAACCATGATCTGCAGGTTGCTCGGCAATACGGGGCAGGGCGTGCATCAATGCATAGTTTGTCAAAGGTGCATTGGTGGCAATGCGTTGTGCCAAGTCCAAGGCTTTTTCCAAGGAAGTACCTGTTGGCACATGGTATTGCGCCAAACCGATGCGTTCGCCATCGACCGCGTTGTAAACACGACCCGTCAACATCATGTCGGTCATGCGCGCTACGCCAATGAGTTTGGGAATGCGAACAGAGCCACCGCCGCCCACAAAAATACCGCGTGTGCCCTCGGGCAGAGCATAGAAGGTGCTGTCGTCTGCCACGCGAATGTGGCATGCGCTGGCCAATTCCAAACCGCCCCCCACCACGGCGCCATGCAGTGCTGCCACTACGGGAAC
>CANHXV010000077.1 GCA_947464665.1 Comamonadaceae bacterium | reverse complement strand
GTGGCGGATTGGGATGCGGCGGCACGCATGGTGCAACTGGCCGTAGACACTTATGGGCGCATCGATTGCGTGATCAACAACGCAGGCATTTTGCGCGATCGATTTTTCTTCAATATGTCCAAAGAAGATTGGCATCAAGTCATTGATGTTCATTTACATGGTGCGTTTTATGTTTCTCGCGCTGCTGCGACGCATTTCAAGGCGCAACAGTCTGGCTCCTATGTGCACATGGTTTCGACGTCAGGCCTCATTGGCAATTTAGCGCAGGCGAATTATTCCGCTGCCAAACTCGGGATTGCTGCGCTGTCTAAATCCATTGCCATGGACATGGCCAAATTCAATGTGAGGTCCAACTGCATTTCTCCCTTTGCATGGAGCCGCATGATCAGCTCCATACCCACAGAAACGCCAGAGCAGCAAGCCCGCGTTGAGCGGCTACAAAAAATGGAGTCCTCCAAAATTGCGCCCTTGGCCGTTTATTTGGCCAGTGATGCTGGCGTAGGCGTCAGTGGCCAAGTATTTGCAGTGCGCGCCAATGAAATATTTTTAATGAGTCAAAGTCGGCCCATCCGGTCCATGCACACAGAGCAAGGATGGACGCCAGAGTCCATTGCCAACAGGGCAATGCCTGCGCTTAAGCCATCCTTCTATAAGTTGGATCGGTCGCAGGATGTCTTTGACTGGGACCCTGTTTAAGCCTGAATAAGTTCTTTGCATGATCAACGCTCAAGCATTGTTGGCCAGGCCGTTTCCGGTTTTGAAACAGGCCTATACCGAGAAAGACGCCATCCTTTATGCGCTTTCTTTGGGCTACGGTTCAGACCCAGTAGACGTACAACAAATTCAATATGTGTACGAAAAGAACTTGCGCGTGGTGCCTTCCTTGGTGGCGGTCATGTGCTCGCCCGGGTTTTGGTTGGCAGACCCCAGTTTAGGCGCCAACACAGCCATGATTGTGCATGCAGAGCACGCCATTCAATTTCTCAAGCCGCTAGCGCCTGCAGGACATTTGCGCGGCGAAATGTCGGTGGTAGATGTCATTGATAGGGGTGTTGGTAAGGGGGCAATGATTGTCTCTGAGCGACTCATCATGGATGACGAAAGCAACCAACTGGTGGCCCGTATTGTTCAGCACACCCTGTGCCGCGGTGATGGTGGGTTCTCCGGTGTCGAGCCAGCACCACGCTCAGAAACACTCATAGCCAAAGTAGCAGGTGAGGCGCCTGCTGACTGGGTTGTCGACTTGCCCACCTTACCCCAAGCGGCATTGCTTTACCGATTGTTTGCTGACCTTAATCCCTTACATGCAGACCCTGTTGTAGCGCATCAAGCTGGATTTGATCGACCGATTCTTCATGGTCTTTGCACCTACGGTGTGGTGTGCCGTGCGGTGATCCAGGCTTGCATGGGTGGTGATGCCTCGCGCATGCGTTCTTTGGCCGGTAAGTTCACGGCGCCGGTCATGCCAGGAGACAACTTACGCATAGAGATCTGGAAAGACACTCAGAACCCTGCGCAGACGGCAGGTCAACAAAATTTAAAAATTCGCTGCTCAGTACCCGAACGACAGTCTGTGGTTTTTTCAAACGCCACAGCCTCGGTATCTGTGCCATGACACACAAAAACAGGAGTGAGAGATGGAGACAACTCAATTTTGGCCCTTGCATACGGATGTAGCGACTGCATGACACATTTACCTGCACTCCATGGACTCAAAGTCATCGACTTGTCTCGCGTTTTGGCCGGCCCTTTGGCTGCGCAAATATTGGCCGATCTGGGCGCCGATGTGCTGAAGATTGAACGGCCAGGAAAGGGCGATGACACGCGCGAATGGGCGCCGCCATTCTTATCACACACTGCAGACGAGGCGCTAGAAAATTCGATTTATTTTTGGGCTTGTAACAGAGGTAAAAAATCGCTGACGGCCGACATTGGCATGGACGCAGGCCGTGAATTGGTTCGTCGATTGGCATTGCATGCAGATGTTTTGATCGAGAACTACAAGGTTGGGACATTGGCTCGATATAGCCTCGATTACGAAACATTGTCAAAGGACAACCCACGTCTTATTTATTGCTCTATCACCGGCTTTGGTCAAACTGGCCCTTATCGCCAAAAACCAGGCTACGACACCATTGTTCAGGCTATGGGCGGTTTGATGAGCATTACCGGTTCAGACGCTTCAGACGGTGGTGGGACTGGGCCCACGAAATCTGGCGTTGCAGTCGCAGATCAAATGACCGCACTTTATTCTTCGGTGGCCATACTTGCCGCGCTTCAAGAAAGGCAATCCTCCGGTTTGGGCCAGGCCATTGACATGTCGCTATTGGATGTACAAGTGGCCAGCCTGACCAACATTGGATTGAACTTCTTGGCCACTGGCAAAGTGCCAGTCAGACAGGGCAATCGTTTGTCAACCGTTTACCCAAGTGACACTTTCCGATGCAGCGATGGCGACATCATGTTGATCGTGGGTAATGACGAGCAGTACAGACGGTTCTGTGATGCGATGGGCGTTCCAGAATTGGCCATTGATGCGCGCTTCACAAGCAACGCATCCAGATTGCAGCATGTCAACGAACTGGACCCGTTGCTGAGGCAAGCCTTTGGGCGAATGACTGTGCAAGATTGTCAGAAAGCACTGGACAGTGTGGGAGTTCCTGCTGCGCCCATCAATAATCTAGAGGCTGTTTTCAAAGACCCGCAGGTTGTTGCGCGTGGCATGGTACGTACAACCGTGCGCGAGGATGGATCGAAGGTTCGATCCCTTGCCAATCCCATTCGGATGTCACGTTCTACGGTAATGGACAACAGAGTTGCCCCCAAGTTGGGTGAGCACACTGATCTGGCGGCTCAGGGTTGGCCAAAGCCCTGACTTAAATGGACTGCCCCCAAACAGGTTTGCGTTTTTCTACAAACGCTAAAAGTCCTTCTGCACAATCGGCGGTGCCAAACACGGACGACACCAAATCTACGGCATTGGCTGCGCCTTGACGATAGCCGTTGTCAGTGGCACGAATAAATCCAGCTTTGCCTAAACGCATGAGTTCCGGCGATTTCTTGGCAAACATCTTGGCCAGCTCCATGGCTTTGTGATGAACTTGGTTTTCAGGCACCAGGTTGCTGACCAAGCCCAGTGACAGTGCTTCTTGCGCTGAAAACGCTCGACCTGACATCAAAAGATCAAAGGCTCTTTGCTTCCCAACGAGACGGGGCAAGTGATGAAAGTGGATGGAGGGCAGAAGTCCAATTTCCAATTCGGGATAACCAAAAGTGGCATTGTCAGAGGCCACCAACATGTCGCAGGTAATGGCGATGGACATGCCCCCGCCCCGAACGGCACCCGTGATGGCGCCAATCACAGGCTTGGGCAAGTTGGAGTTGACCTCATACAGCTGAAAGTAAAGTTTATTCACCACCTCATAGGCTTCGCTGGGAGAGCTTTCCCTGAATTTATGCAGATCAAGACCGCCACAAAAACGACCTGGAATGGCGCTGCCAATCACGATCGCGCGCACTTGGTGGTCTGCCCCTGCTTGCTGCAGAAATGCCATTAATTGGTCTAACAGCTCGGATGTAATACCATTTACAGGCGGATTGTTGAGCAGAATTTCGGCGACGCCTTCGTGGGTCTTGTAGGTCAGCATTTGAATGTATTTTTTAGAAATTCAGAATTGGCTTCGATCACTGAGGTTCGATACCTGCTTGGACCATCAGTTGGGTCCAACGTGGGTTGTCTGCGCGCAGTCGATCTTGCAGTTGTTTGCTAGAGAGTGACAAAACACTGGTGTTGAGCACCTGAAATTGGGCCTTGACTTCGGGTGAGCTCATGGCTTTTTGAAAAGCGGCGTCCAGTTTTTCAACCACGCTGGCCGGCGTACCTGCTGGTGCCTGCACCGCAATGATGGTTTCTAGCGAGCCCGTGGCGTTGGGAAATATTTCTTGAAGCGTCGGCACTTGAGGTGCACTACCAGATCTGTTTGCCGCGGATATGGCCAAAGCGCGCGCTTTCTGTCCATTGACTTGTGCCATGCCGCTGCCAATGTCCACAACGGCCACTTGAACTTGACCGCCAAGCATGTCTGTGATGGCTTGAGGAATGCCGCGATAACTGACAGCAATTGGCTCTGATTGGGTCACAGACGAGAAGAGCGCCACAGCTACTTGGCCGCTTGGAGAGCCGTAGGCCATGCTGACATGTTGCTTGGCAATTTTGGCTTCCTTGGCGAGGTCTGCCATGGTTTTGAGTGGCGAGGATTGCGCCACCAAAAACATCATGGCCGTAGATCCTAATCCCGCCACCGGCACAAAACTTTCCATGGGATCGTAAGAGAGTGTTTTGAACATGCCTTTGGCGACAAACATGACGGATGAGCCCATCAAGAGGGTGTAGCCATCGGGCTTGGCATTGGCCACAAAGGCTGCGCCAATGGTGCCTTGGGCGCCGGCCTTGTTGTCCACAATGACCGCTTGCCCTATTGACTCCGACAGTGCTTTGGCCACGATACGCGTCACGCTGTCAGTGACAGAACCCGCTGGAAACGGCGCAACCAAGGTGATCGGTTTGATGGGGAAATTTTGCGCTTGTGCGAGTATTGACCACAGCATAGAAGCTGTGCAGGCAATGCCGCAGATAAAGTGTTTGAGCATAGACAAGTCTCGGATGGTGAAGTTCATGATTCAGATACGGCTTGAGGGTACTGCATGGCTCCATGTGAGACAAATAAAATTATCTGAACGATTCTTCACAAAGAAGAGTGAGCTCTGCGTCTAAAAGTTCGTCATCCCATAGACCATTTGAGAGGACGTATATGTTGAACAATACTTCAGATTATTTGATTTGATTTTGAGAAGGATCGAACCTAGGATCAAGCGCAGAAATCGAGGCCACGGAGGTAAGTAGAAACCCCATATTCCTTGAATTGAAATTATGGATTTATTACAAAGCTTTTCTATCATCCAACTGGCCAATGCATTGGCCTTGTCATCGCTACTGACCATTTTGGCAAGTGGCTTGGCACTCATCTTTGGTTTACGAGATGTCATGAACTTTGCGCATGGCGCTTTGTACATGCTGGGGGCTTACCTTGGTTTTGCAGTAGCAGCAAGGTTCGATTTTTGGGTGGCCTTGGCCATGGTTCCATTTTTATTGGCGGGCCTGGGTGTTGTTTTTGAATACGCGGTGTTACGTCCGCTGCAAAAAAGAGCACACATGGATGTGGCCTTGATCACGTTTGGCCTTGCGCTAATTTTGGGGCATGTGGTTAATACAACTTGGGGAACTTCACCCCTCTCTGTGGCCATGCCACCTGCACTGTCTGGGGCGGTAGATCTGTTCGGCCAACCCTATCCGGCATACCGACTATTTTTGATCTTGGTGGGTTTTGGCACTTGTGCGTTGTTAGCTGCTTGGCTGAAGTGGACAAAGTCAGGCATGCATGTGCGGGCTGTGAGTCAATTGCCAATGGTGGCACGCATGATGGGTGTGAACACAGACAGATTGAGTTTGTTTGTGGTTTGTTTGGGGACTGGTTTTTCAGGTCTGGCAGGTGTTTTGGCTGGGCCTTATCTGTCCGTGGACCCCAACATGGGCGCAAACATTCTGATCAGTTGCCTTATTGTTGTCGTGGTGGGGGGCTTAGGCAGCATTGGCGGCGCCATTGCGGCCTCGGTGGTCTATGGTTTCATTCAAGTCATTGGCAGCATTGTCTCGCCTTTGATGTCGGTGATGACGCCTTACTTGCTGTTGTTCTTTGTCTTACTGTGGCGCCCTCAAGGTTTTGGAAAAGGGCGGGTTGCATGATGAAGAACACGTCTCTTTTTTCCACAGTTGGATCTTCCAAAATCTTTATGTCTGTGGTCATACTGATCATCGTACTGTCTGGTTTGGCCATTCCAAGCCTTATCAAAAGCACCTTCTATTTAGGTCTTTTCATCAATGCCATCACGCTGGGCATTGCTGCGCTTTCCATTGGATTTTTAGCCCATCAGTGTGGCCTCATTATGTTTGGTGCAGCAGGTTTTACGGGCGGTGCAACCTATTTATTTGGCATTGCGGTGATGCATTTCAATTGGGATGTCACTAGCGCAGCTGTATTTTGTCTGGCCTCCTCTACGCTGATCAGCTTGCTCATTGGCATGGTGTTGGTTCGCGCAAGACCTCTGCCATTTGCCATGATGACATTGGCCTTGGCCCAAATGCTGCATTCAGTGGTCAAGCTCACCGCTTACCGAGAGGTGACAGGGGCAGATGATGGCCTCACCTTGAATTGGAGTGGCAACTTTTTTGGGATGACGCAAGCTGAATTGGCGCGTCCAGCTAACTTTTGGACGGTGGCATGGCTGGCGCTTTGCGGTGTGATGTTATTGGCTTGGTGGGTCGGCCAGTCTCGGGCCGGAGAGATTTTGCGCGCTACCAAGGCCAATGAAGAGCGGATGCGCTTCTCCGGTTTCAATACCTATGTTCCAAGGGTACTGGCTTTTGGATTGGCAGGTTTCATTGCTGCCGTTTCTGGTTTGCTGGTGGGTTTGCATTCTGCGTTTGCATCGCCCGAGTTACTGGACTTTACAACGGGCGCTAACTCGTTGGTGTCCATGTTGATTGGTGGGGCGACGGTCGTGACGGGGCCTATTTTGGGTGCTCTTCTTTACACAATTGGTCAGGATCAGTTTGGTGCCAGCGGACACCTTGAATTGTTAACAGGTTTGGGCGTGGTGATCGTCGTAGTGGCATTTCCAAAAGGTGCTATGGGGTTTGTGCAAAGCGGGATTAACCGCTTAACGGGGCGTCATCATGCTTCGAATTGAAGATCTCAGTGTGTCGTATGGCAGCGTTAAAGCCTTAGATGCCGTGAATCTGGCGGTGTCTCAAAAGGGTTTATTGCATGGTGTGATTGGCCCCAATGGTGCGGGTAAGTCCACATTGATGGACGCTATCACGGGTCGATGTAAACCGACGCAAGGACGGGTGTTCATGAATGGCATTGACATCACGTCACGCCCTATTGAATGGCGACGTCGAATGGGAATGTCGCGCTCTTTTCAGCGCACCAGTATTTTTCCTGGAATCACGGTGGGTCAACAACTTGAGATGGTTGCAACTCAGTTGGGAGAAAAGAATTTGCACAGCATTTTGGACACGCTTGAACTCAATGACATGTATGACTTGATGGCAGACAGCATTGCATACGGTGATCAGCGACGGGTTGACATTGCGCTCGCCTTGGTTGGACAACCCAGCCTCATGCTACTGGACGAACCTGCAGCAGGATTGTCGACAGCTGAGACTGTCAAGCTATTTGAACATTTGTTGGCGGTTGTTCGTCAACGCAATGTCACGGCATTGGTTGTAGAGCATGACGTCGAAGCAGTTTTTAAATTTTGCGATGCCATCACTGCATTGGACTTGGGTAGATTGCTAACCACTGGAACTCCCGCAGAAGTTCGGGGTCATCCAGAAGTCATTTCTGCCTATCTTGGATCGAGCGCATGAGGAATTTTCCAAATAACTTGTTGATGCAGATGACAAAGACTTCATTAGATACAGCCCTTTGGAGGGCACTTTCATGAGCTTTATTCGAGTTCAAGGTTTGAGTGCCGGGTATGGTAAGTCTGTTGTATTGCGCAATATTGATCTCGAAGTTCACGAGGGTGAATCTGTTGCGGTGGTTGGGAAAAATGGTGCTGGAAAGTCAACCCTCATCATGTCTTTCTTTGGCGGAACCACCATCAGCAAGGGCATCCTTGAAGTTGACGGGAAAATTTTGAACAGCAAGCCTGCTTTTATGGCAGCTAAGTACGGGGTGACGATTTCCCCACAAGGTCGAATGATATTGCCCCACCTGACGGTCGGTGATAACTTGCGATTGGGTGCTGCAACGGGCCGTCAAGGTCGTTGGGACATGCGTTCTGTTTTCAAACTTTTTCCCGTATTAGAAGAACGACAGGAAAAGATGGGTAACGCTTTAAGTGGTGGCCAGCAACAAATGTTAGCGGTTGGCCGTGCTTTGCTGGGCAACCCTCGCGTTTTGCTTTTGGATGAGCCATCTGAAGGTCTGTCCCCCGTTTTGGTGGATGAATTAGCCCGAATTTTCAATGAGATTCGTGCCGAGGGCACGGGACTTTTGATGGTGGAGCAGCACTTGAATTTGGTGCGCAGGGTCAGTCAGCGATTTGTCGTCATGGCCAAAGGCGAAATCATCGACCGCGGCCTGACAGAGAACATAGATAAAGAGCAGCATCAAGCTGCCTTGGCTTTTTAATTTAACTAAGGAGACTTTCATGATTCGTAAATTTCTCACAGCAGCCATAGCCTCAGTGGTTATGCAGGGTAGTGTCATTGCGCAAGAAACAGTCAAGATAGGCCTGATCAATTTTGATTCAGGTCCGTTTGCCGTATTCGCGCCTTTCATCAGAGATGGCGCAACTTTGGCCATTGAAAATCTGAATGCCAGAGGTGGCGTCTTAGGTCGTAAATATGAGCTTGTATCGCAATCACATGCAGGTACACCAGCAGCTGCATTGGCTGCAGCCAATAGATTGGTGGAGCAACAAGGCGCTAACATCTTTACTGGTTTGAGCAGCTCTAGTACGTCGCTCGCACTTTCACCCAGGCTAGCCGCCATGAACGCCATTTTCGTCGATACCACTTCTGCCGCAGATGATTTGACGGGCAAAAGCTGTCAGGCAAATTATTTCCGAGTCGGTCACAACGACTCGGCATTTGTGAACAGCCTGCGCTCTTTGCTGAAAGAGAATCCTGCAAAGACTTGGGATCTTTACATGGCCGACTATGCGTTGGGACACGACTATGCAAAGAAATTCACACAACTGGTTGAAGAGAATGGTGGCAAAGTCCAGAAGGTTGTGTTTTCTCCGCCAGGCGCGCCAGACGTTGGCAGCTTTATTTCTCAATTGCTGGTCAAACCAGCAGATGGTTTGATGGTTCTCTATCCAGGTTCAGCAGGCGTGACTTTGGCCAAACAACAGCAACCCTTTGGCTTATTTTCCAAATACAAAACGGTTTTTTCCGTATTCTCAACCAACGAAATGTTGATTGACGCTCAAGGTGACACAACCGCCGGTATCGTATCTGCTCAAAGCTATTATTGGTCCATGCCTGGTGAGCGTAACGCCGCTTTTGTGAAAGCATTTGAGGCTCGCTTCAAGCGCAAGCCAACGTTTGTAGATGCAGATACCTATATTTCATTTGAACTGATTCACCAAGC
>CANHXV010000076.1 GCA_947464665.1 Comamonadaceae bacterium | reverse complement strand
GGATTGCCCGCCTTTGATGTTCAAGTGGGTACCATAGGCGCACAAACAGCTGTGCAAATTGAACGGGCTTGTATTCCCGGTATGCAATAAATTTTCAGGAAAACGACATGACCGATACCACCACAGACGCCAACACCGCTATCGAAAACGAAGCGGCACATCGCCAAATCAATCCTGAAGTGTTGCAAAACATCAGCGTGACGCTTTCCATTGAAGTGGGCCGCGCCATGATCAAAATTCGCGATCTCATGCGCCTCACCCAAGGCAGCGTGGTAGAACTTGACCGCATCGCTGGCGAACCGCTCGACCTCTTGGTCAACAACACCGTTGTGGCCCAAGGCGAGATTGTTTTGGTCAACGATCGCTACGGCGTTCGCCTGACGCGCGTGGCCCCTGCGTCCGAGCGCATGAAAAACTTATAAACTCTGCCATTTAGACCACAAGAAAAGAGCACCTCATGGCACCCGGCTTTGGCAGCGCCGACCTGTTTCGGATGATCGGCAGTTTTGCCTTGGTGCTGGCTTTGATGGCTGCACTGCTCTGGGCGCTGCGCCGACTTCAATCGCGCATGAACAGCCAAAATTCGGGCCGACGCTTGCAAATCATTGAAACAGTCAGTGTAGGACCTCGCCAAAAAATAGCTTTGGTCCGCGTTGGCACTCACGAAGTTTTGGTGGGCATTACCCCCACTCAAATGACTTCATTAGGCCAACTGCCTGAAGACTCTCACATTTCACAAGCGGCTCACGCAACCCCACCCGCCAACGGAGACATCTATGTTGCGTAAACTCTTCAAGCAGCCCGTCATTTTGGCCAGCACCATCATTGCGTTGGCCTTGCTCGCATTTCCATTTGCCGCCGCGGCTCAGGGCATCCCTATGCTCAACGTCACAGGCGGGCCCAAAGGCCAACAACAGTACAGCTTGTCGCTGCAACTGTTGGCCTTGATGACATCGCTCACGCTGCTGCCGTCATTCTTGCTCATGATGACTGCCTTTGTGCGCATCATCATTGTTTTGTCTATTTTGCGACAAGCCTTGGGCACAGGCCAAACACCCCCCAACACGGTGTTGGTGGGTTTAGCCTTGTTCCTCACCCTCTTCATCATGTCGCCCATCTTGAACGAGATCTACACCAACGCCTTGGTGCCGTACATGCAAAAAGGCATGGCCTTTGACAAAGCCTTGGCCGCCGCAGAAGAACCCCTGCGCAACTTCATGATGAAACAAACGCGTGAAGATGACATCGGCCTCTTCATGCAAATGGCCAACAAAGGCGAGCCAGCCAATGCGGCGGCCGTGCCTTTTTCAACACTGGTACCCGCCTTCATCACTTCCGAACTGAAAAGCGCCTTCACCATTGGTTTCCTCATTTACATCCCGTTTGTGGTGATTGACCTCATTGTGGCCAGCGTGCTGATGTCGATGGGCATGATGATGTTGTCGCCCATGATGATCTCAATGCCATTCAAACTCATGTTGTTTGTTTTGGTCGACGGCTGGAGTCTTATCTTAGGTTCGCTCGCCGCCAGCTTTGCCACCTAATTAGGAGTATTCAAATGGACACCGCTACCGTTGTTGATCTGGGCCGGCAAGCACTCTGGATGACCGTTTTAATTTCTGCACCCTTGCTCGGTGTCGCTTTGTTTGTGGGTTTGTTCATTGGTATTTTGCAAGCGGCCACTTCCATCAACGAAGCGACGCTCAGCTTTATTCCCAAGTTGGCCGCGCTGGCCATTACCTTGGCGGTGGTGGGTGGGTGGCAGTTGACCACTTTGGTAGATTACACCCGCGCTTTGTTCCAGCGCATCCCAGGATTGTTCACCTGATATGGACATCGCAGTCACCGAACTGATGGAGCGCTTTTATGGGCTTCTCTGGCCGATGCTGCGAATATCGGCCCTGTTGGTGGCTGCGCCTATTTTTTCGTTGCGTGCGCTCAACTTGCGCATTCGCATTGTTTTGGCCATGGCCATCACTTGGTTGGTCTATCCCATGCACGAGTGGCCCGTCATTGATCCCCTGACACCCAGCGGACTTTTAGAAATTTGCAACCAACTCATGATTGGTTTGCTGATGGGGCTGATGCTCCAAGTGGTCACAGCCGCCATTGTGGTGGCAGGTCAATCTATTGCCAACGCCATTGGTTTGTCCATGGCCACCATGATCGACCCCAACATGGGCAATGTGCCTGTTATTTCCCAATTCTTGTTGGTCTTGGCCACGCTCATTTTTGTCGGCTTGGGCGGTCATGCTTTGCTTTTGAACTTGGTGGTTGAAAGCTTCAACAGCTTGCCCATCGGCAGCAACCTCATGAGCACCGAGGCCATGAAGCAAGTCATTGCTTGGAGCTCCATGTTGTTTTTAGGCGCCTTGCTTACGGCATTGCCTGTCATGGTAGCGCTCCTGTTCATCAACATTGGCTTAGGTGTTGCCACACGCGCGGCGCCCAGTTTAAACATTTTTTCCGTCGGATTTCCAGCCATGATATTTGCTGGTTTTGGCGTTCTCATTTTGGCTTTGCCTGGTATTGGCGCGCGCATTCAATGGCTTTGGATGCAAGGCTTTTTTCAAGTCCGCACCTTGGTCGGAATCACCTAAAGGGGTTTGACGTATGGCTGAAAATTCCAGTGCCGAAAAAACCGAAGACCCGACGGAGCGAAAACTGCGTAACGCCCGTGAAGAGGGGCAAGTCGCAAGATCTGTAGAGCTGCCAGCGGCTGCAGTCACCATTGGCGCCATATTGACCTTGTTCTTCATGGGTGGCTATTGGATCAAGCAAATGGCGGAAATCTTTGCCTCTGGCTTCAAATTTGATCGCAAAACTTTGGACAACCCCGACTTGATGGTGACCGCTTTTGCCCATCAAATCGGCGAGGCCTTTTTGCTTATCGTTCCCGTTTTATTGGTGACTGCCATCATGGCCATCTTGTCCAGTGGCGCTACGGGTGGCTACCTTTTTTCTTTAAAAAGTACGCTGCCCAAGTTCAGCAAGCTCAGCCTTCTATCAGGTTTTAAGCGCATGTTTGGCGCCAACGCCGCCGTAGAGTTGCTCAAAGCAATTTTGAAGTTTTCATTGGTAACCATTGTGTTGTGGGCTTTGGTAAGTCGGCAAATGGACCCCATGATGCAGTTGGGTCAAATGGCCATTGAGCCTGCACTGGCGGCTGCCGGCTGGATGATTGCCGAATCTGCCCTGTGGCTTTCATTAAGCCTACTGGTCATTGCCCTGATTGATGCGCCGTATCAAAAGTATTCTTTCATCAAGCGCATGCGCATGACCAAGCAAGAAGTCAAAGATGAAATGAAGGACATGGAAGGTCAACCCGAAGTCAAACAGCAAATTCGCAGACGCCAGCGCGAAATGGCCAACAACCGCATGATTCAAAAAGTTCAAGATGCAGATGTTGTCATTACCAACCCTGAGCACTTTGCTGTCGCTTTGTCTTATGACCCCACTGGCGATGGGGCGCCAATTTTGTTGGCCAAGGGGTCTGACCATATGGCCGCCCGCATTCGCGAAGAGGCAGAAAAACATGGCGTTGAAATGTTTGCAGCGCCACCGCTTGCTCGAGCGCTTTATTTCAGCACCGAAGAAGACCAAGCTGTGCCCGAGTCTTTGTACCTGGCCGTGGCGCAAGTGATTGCCTATGTCTTCAGCTTGGCTGATGTCAGGCCAGGTGTCGCACCAATGCTCAAACCTCAACCCAAAGTGCCGGCGTCCATGCTGTTTGACGCCAACGGCAAATTGATGACCCCATAAAGTCAGGAATTTCTATGAGCGAAGATAACAAACCCAGCGAATCCTTGATCATCAAATCCAATCAGCCGCATTCGGTCACCATGCCAGAGGGAACCAATGTTGCGGTGGGCAAAAAGGGAGAGGAAGGTACGCCTGCCGTTCGCAAAGTCTTAGCCGATCCTGACGAACATGTTGTAGAGCACATGGTGATGGATGGTGGCGTGAGTAAAACCATCGACCAAAATGTCAGCGTCAATGCGCACGACCCTAATTACAAAGGGTATCAGAGTGCAGCTGAAATGCCTGATCGCTTTGTTTCGAATGAAAAAAGTGCAGACATTCCACCGCCTACACGCAAATCAGTCGATATCACCAAACTTGACAGCATCTTAAAGCCTCAAGAGAAAGCTGTTGGTGCCGATGCTATTGAAAGCAAAGCTGTCACCAATGGGGTGGCTGCTGAAATTTCAAAGCCAGTCTATGCTGCAGAACCAGAAATGGACTTTCCAGCTCGCGTCATCAATATCAAAATCGAGAATGACCAGTTGCGTGCGCGCCTGGACAAGCTTGAGTAAAGGAACTCTCCATGAGCACACAACCCACTTCAGAAGAACAAGGGAAACACTCGCACGACGCCCACGACGCGCATGAAGCTGTAGCCATTGTCTCGGACAATGATGAATTAGAAGGCATCAAAATGGTGGCTCTTGAATCGGCCGAGCTGGCGACGAGATCTGCCAATTTGGCTGTTGGCGCGGGTGAAAACATGAAAAAAGCCACGCTCAATCTTGAGCAGCTAATGAAAGCCAACAAAAAGCAGCACCAAATCATGCTGGGCATTGCGGGTGGTTTGATGTTTATCACAGCCATTGTGTTTGCCACGTCCATCTTCACTTTGAAATCACGCATTGGCCAAATGGACGCTATGCTGGCCTCTTTGAGCAAGCGGGTCGTTGAGCTGAATGACTCCATGGAAATGGTGGGCTCGGTGAATGAAGGTTTGCAGGAAATGGTCTCCAAACAAGACGACATGACCAAAATGCAAAGCAAGTTGGAAGCTCGCCTTAGCGATGCCATCAAAAATGCCGAAACCATGCCCGAAAAAACAGCCCAGCAAGTTGGTGAAAAAGGTCAGGTACTTGCTGCTCAGGTCAAATCTTTAGAAGGCCGGTTCATGCAGCAATCTAAAGCATTGAATGCATTGGCCAATCAAGTGGGAGGCCTGCAAGGCGCAGTGGGCGAAACAGGCGGCTTTAAAAAGGAAATGGAAACCTTGGCCCGTTTGCAGAGGGAACGGCAAGTTGCAGAAAATGTCGTAGCAGCCAAATCAGCGGCACAAGCCGCTGCTAATGCCAACGCCTCGAACGCCGCAGCCATCGCGGCTGCTAAGCAGCGCGAAAAAATGGTGCAGTACCCAAGATCACAACAGGATTTATCGCCTGCAGGTGCCAGTGGCGTGTTGAGCAGCAAGCCCTAAAGCCAACTATCAGTCGGCTTCTTTGTCACCATCTGAGGGGGCAACAGGCAGGGTGCCTTGACGCAAGTCGTACTTGTTCAACTTTTCAATCAGCGTTGTACGCTGCAAGTTAAGAAGCCTGGCCGTTTGAGACACATTGCCGTCTGTTCGGGCCAAAGCCTGAACAATTAAATCTCGCTCGATGTCTGCCAACCTGTCTTTCAACGAAAGCCCTTCAGGTGGCAAACTTGGCAAGCCCTGCGCCAACATGATGATGTCTTCAACTTCATTGTGCAAGTCCATGGCCAAAGGTGGCGCAGGATTGGCAAACGGATTCATCACATCGGCATTGGCGCTATGGTAGGCATCTTTCATGTTCAAAGGGGCCACGATTTCCAGTGAATCGACAATGGGTGTGCTAACCCGCTCGGCCTGAATGGCGCGAAGCCCCTTGGGCAACAAAGAAGATGGCACCGATGCCAAGCCCAGCAATTGCCCGCTGAACAAGGTGTTGAAACGGTCTACCAAATTTGACAACTCACGCACATTGCCTGGCCATGCATAGTCTTTCAAGGCTTCCATGAAATCGGGTGTGAATGTAATGGGCGTTTGGCCTTTGACAGCAAAATGCTCGGCAAAGTGGGTTAAAAGCGCTGGTACGTCTTGCGCCCTTTGCCGCAAAGCAGGCGTATTCAGGGGCAACACATTCAGCCTGTAATACAAGTCTTCTCGAAACCTGCCCGCTTCAATTTCCGCTTCTAAATCTCGGTGCGTGGCCGCTACAACGCGAACATCGACTGCCACAGACTTGAGCCCGCCAACAGGGTCGACCGTGCGCTCTTGCAAAACTCGCAAAAGCTTGACCTGCATGTCGAGCGACAAGTCACCAATTTCATCCAAAAAAATAGTGCCACCGTGGGCCAGTTCAAAACGGCCGATTCGATCGGCCATGGCACCTGTAAAAGCGCCTTTGCGGTGCCCAAAAAGTTCACTCTCTAACAGGTCTTTGGGAATGGCTGCGCAATTGATGGGTACAAAATTACCCCCGCTGCGGTCAGATTGATCGTGCAGTGCGCGTGCAACCAGCTCTTTACCCGTTCCGCTTTCTCCCGTAATCAGCACGGTGGCGGCTGATGAGGCAACACGCTCTATCAGGTGCCGAATGGCCTCAGCGCCAGCGCTGGCGCCAATGAACGCTTTGGACGGAGATTTATTAGCCATTGAGCCAAGAAAGGGTTATCAGGGAATGATTCAAGACACCAATGTATTGCAAATCCCTCCAAAATTCGCTCAAATGTCGGAAAACCGTCAACCAAAAGCACATTTTTGCAACACAAGCTGCAAAGCTCTGGTCAATTCCATGGATTCAATTTGATTTCGAGACCAAAGTCCTCAAGCTTCTCAAGTTAATGCCGAATCAGAGGGTGTAGGACTTCGGGTCCCCCTCTTACAAGGAATTTCAAATGAAACGCGTTACAGCCCTCTGTTTAGTTCTTGGAATCACAGTTTTAACTGGTTGCAAATCGATCAACCTAACAATTCCAAGTTCTGCTCCCAAAGAGACTACCGCCATGGCTTCGCCATTGGTGGAAAAACGTGAAACCATCACGGCCACAGGTTATGCCGTTGTGACGGTACAGAATCACAAAAACCCAGCACAACAGCGCTTGATGGCCATTCGTGCATCCAAGCTTGATGCCTATCGGAACTTGACAGAACAAGTTTATGGCCAGCAACTCGATGCCAGTTCTACAGTAGCTGACATGGTTGTCACCAACGACACGTTCCGCACCAAAGTAGAGGGCGTTATTTATGGTGCTCGATTGGTCAGCATCACGCCAGTTGGCGAAGACACTTACGAAACCACCTTGTCATTGGATCGCGATGTCGTTCAAGATTTGCGTATTTTGTACATGGGCCAGTTGGCTGCAAAGGCTCGTTGATCATGAGCACGGGCATCACGATGCGAATGGCATCAGCTATCTCCTTAGCCGTTTGGGCTTCATCAGGTCTGCTTGCCCACGCTCAAACCACAGTGACTCCGACAAGCCAATTGTCACAAGGTCCACAAGCACCACTTAGCGCTCAAGAACGATTGGATGCCATCCGTCAGAGTCTGGTCGATGCTTCTTTGCAAACGCCGACTCGCGTGATCACCACCAGTTGGATTGATGCCAATGGAAGTCTCAGAGAAAGTAGCTCGTTTAAAAATGGCATGGAAGTGCGCGGCGTGAAAGTCATCGCATATGACCGCGACGAATCTGGTCAAGCCAAAGCTCGGCTTCAGCACCCCTCTTCCAACAGCACACAACTGAACAAGCCCAGCATTTCTGCAGCACCTGAAAAAGGCTTCAAGGGTGCGATACAAAAACTTAACAAGCTGCAAACCAAAGTCAGTGATTTTGTCAAAGAACTGAGCCCAGCCCAAGAGCCTGTTGTCTCAGCCTGCACCAGCAAAGTGGGCAGCCGAATGAGCCACTTGGTCAGCTTAGATCTGGACATTGACCCGTCTGCAAATCCAGTGATCTTGAACGCTTTGCTGCCTCAACTTCAATTGAATTGGGTTCAAAGCTCAGCCCAAGTTGGACAAGCAAACTCCTGGAAAGTCGTCAACAACTTACCAGCAGCATCAATGTCCAACAGCATGACAGCCTATGAGCGCGCTTTGGTTGGCAATCGTCCTCACTCATTGCCATGGCAAGGCATTTTGAAAATCCGAACAGAGAATTTACCGGCTTTTGGTTACGAAGGCCTGATGGGCTTACCAGGCTCTCATTTTCTTTTGAATTTAGACTTCAAAATCACGGGAACAGAGGGTCAAGCCGACAAGTTTGAAGAGACCCTCAGCCTTACAGTTGGGATGGATCGCCCTGCCTGGTCTGCCCCTCGTCTTAACGCCGCCAGTTTAGAAGCAGTTCAAGCGGAGTTGCAATCGCTGCGCGGTGTTGCAGAGCAGTGGCTTAGCTGCCATGCGATTACACCGGCCGTGACCGCCGTTAATTTACAGCAAGTCCAAATCAATGCGGGCTCCTTGTCTGGCGTCAAAAAAGGGGATGAATGGTTGGTCGCAAATCCAGCTCAGTTCCCTGCTGCGCTACTGAGCAAAGATGGTGCGCCTCAAACTTTGCTTGCCAGAGTTCAATCTGTCACACCCTTCAACTCTCAGCTGATTGTTTTGGCCGGCCCCGTTCAGTCAGTGCAGGCAGAGTGGCGCGCTTGGCCAACCGAGACTCTTTTGAAAGAGCCTAGCGTTCAGCCCTCGAAGGGATCGGCCACATTGCCCTCCGCGAAAAGAAATGTTAAAACTACAGCCTCTTCTAGCGCTAGCTACACGCTGACGCCTTAATGATTAAACTGAGCAAGCCATGAAAACTTCTACACGCAACCAAGCAACAGCCGCATTGACCCAATCTATTTGGACTGTAGCGATTGGATTGTCATGTCTTGTTGTTTTGCCACTGAGCGCCGCTGAAACAGAAAAAGAAGCCATCGCACAAGCCGCCAGTACCAATTTCACAGTTGCTCAAAGCACACCTGTTGATAAATTGATTCAAAAGTTTTACGCCAACAGTCCGTTAAGCGTGAGCGTGCTCAGGAAAGCTTTAGTCGATGCCAATCCCAAGGTCATCACGGGTAACCCACAACAACGCGTGAAGGCGGGAACAGTCATTGTGGTTCCTGACCATGGTCAAGTTGTTCATCAAGTTTTAACACCCCCTGTTGCCGCGAAACAAGTCATCCTTGATCAAAACCCAACTGCCAGCGACTACCCGTCTCGCAAGCATTGGGTTCGCTTTCCATGATCTCCGGTGCCGAGGCGCTGCTTGCGCCTGGCCGCATTAACCCCATCTATTTGGAAGGCAAGTTATTGCCTTTGCAGGCCGCTACGGCCGCCGAATTGGGTTTGAAAGATGGGCAAGTGGTTCAAGCCTCGGTCAAATTGCAAAATGAACAGCCTATGCTCATCTTGCAAGGGCGCAGTTTGCCTGCGCCAGGCATACAAGCATCGCAAGTGGGTGAGTCCATTTGGCTGAGAGTTCAAAACGGCGCGCTGGTCCCCATCAGCTCGCAGCCCGTCGTTCCCAGAATAGCCTCATTGCTTTATCGGCCGGAT